>NZ_CP015735.1 GCF_001750145.1 Arthrobacter sp. U41 | reverse complement strand
AAGGTGTGCACCTTGCCTGCGACGGTCACCTCGACCGGCACGCGGTGCTGTCCTGGGTTCGCCCCGACCTTGCCGACCATGGCGGGGAAGTCTTTGACGGCGGTGGGCATTCCGAAGGCGTCGATGCCGTGGATGGTCGCTGTTCCGGGCCGGATGCTGACCCAGTCCCCTGTTTTCAGGATCGCCATGCGACGCTCCCCTTCCGCTTCGTTGAGGCTGATGGGTTCCCCGAGACGCCCGGCCGCGGAGAGCAGTTGGCGGACATTCATGTCCCGGGTGGATGTCTTGTAGTTCCTGGGCAGGTACCAGAACTCCTGGCGGCGGGAGAACTTGAATCCGGAGTCCTTAAGCGCGCCGTGGAGCGCCTTGTTCTCCCTGCCCACCCCTGTCAGGGTCGTTCCTTCTGCACTGTGCTCCAAGACGGGAGCGCCCTCTGGTGGATCGATGGCCGGGGTTGCTTCCGCCGGGGCCTTCGCTGCCGGCAGGTCCACGGTGGAGATGATGAGATGGTCCTCGAACCCGGTAGCCAGTTCTTCGATGATGTCCGCGGGTGCCGCCGGCGGTGACGTGACAGGCACGGGTGCCATGTCCAGGGAGACGCCGCTGAAGTCCAACGGGGTCTCCGGCAGTTCACCGTCCCAGAGCAGTGTCGTGGTGTTGCCCTGTGCGGCCCAGCTGCTGCGCGTCCCGCCGGGTGCTTCGATCTGAAGCCGCAGGGTGGGTCCGCTTCGGGCAACCGGAGCAGGGATCCTCTCCGCTTCTATGAGGCGGCCGAGAACGATCTCGGACTTGTTCCACGCAGGCACCGTCCCGGGGCTGGCACTGAGGCGCACCCACTGGCCAACGTGCTCGCGCGTCAGGAGCGCGGCCGCTTGTTCGCGGACTTTCCCCGGCGCCTGCAGCAGCGCGTTTTCGAACGTCGTCAGCGCGCCGTAGCGTCGGGCGTGGACGGTGATGCTCTGGTCGGTGCGGCGCCGGCACGCACCTGTCGCCCCGTCATCGAAGCGGTAGCGGAAGTCAACCATCGTCCCGGAGTTCCGGCCGGTCACTGTCACGTTCCCGCGCCTGGACTGGTTGCGGTCCAGTTCATGGACGGAGACGATGTCGCCCGGGCGCAGGTCCCCCACGGTGTCCCCGAAACCGTCCGGGAACAACTGGGCGGTTTCTTCTGTGGTCAGCAGCCTACCTGGCTGGTATGACACGGCGGCCGGCACATAACGGTCGGTGTTCTTGCGTTCCATGCCCATGTCGGGGTCGATGAACCTGGTTCCCCAGTACAGGGTGGCTCCGGTGGCGACGTCGCCGCGCAGCCCGAGCCCCGTTACGTCCTCCAGCAGGACGTCTCCGGGCAGGAAATCCTGGGCGCTCATCGTCGTCGCTGCCGCAGCGGCACTCGCTGCTTCTTTCGCTACCGCGTCGGGGGCGATGACATCATGGCGCAGCACCGGTGTCAGGGCAGCCCATGAGGAGCGGCGGAAGCGGTGACTGGATCCGGCGTCGTCGGTGACACGCCATTCACCCTCGGCCACTTCCACGGTGCCGGTGACCATCATGACCTTGCCTGTTTCGGTCCCTGTTTCCGGGTCCAGTGTCCGCCTCTCGACGGTGATCCGTTCGCCGTTGCGGACGTCCGTGTCTTTGGTGGCCACGGCGTCGGTGTCCTTCACGGAGAGGAAGACCCGCTCGAACCGGGTCAGGGTTCTCTGGGGCCGGTTGACCAGTTCCACGTCGCGGAAGTAGGCGATGTGCGCGTCGTCGCTGCGCTCATCGGCGTCACCGAGCGGGCGCAGCACCGCGCCGTCCCCGGCCTTGACTGATTCGACCTGGAACAGCTGTTGGCCGCGGCCTTGGATGCCGGTGACGACGTCGCCGTCGCGCAGGCCGGAGACCGCGAACTTGTCCGTGTTTCCGGCGAGCAGCCGCAGTGTGTCGCCCGCGACAGGTGGCGTTTCGGCGGTTTGTTCGTCTTCGTCCTGGTTCAGGCCCATGTCCGTCATCAGGTCACTGATTTTCTGCTGCAGGCCGGTCAGTTCGGCGGCGTGTTCAAACGGCATTGCCAGCGTCTCTTCCAGTGATGGTATTGCCTGCCGGTACGTGGTCTGCCGCTCCAGGAGATCCTGGTGGATCCGGGGCAACGCGGCCGCCGTGTTCTCCAGCCGGCGGACAAGTCCCAGCGGTTCGGCCTTGATGAACTCGGCCCACACCACACGCACGAGCGCGTGTCCGGAACCGGCGAGCATGAGCTCGAGAGTGCCGTTGTTGCAGCGGCCTTCCACCGGAAGAGACGCGACCGTACCGAGACGGACGTAGGGACCGGCCCCGGCCGGCAGCACAGTGACCGAGGCCAGGACGGTGCGGTGCAGCGCCCCGGCCGCGCCCACTCGTTCCCGATACTCCTGTGCGCCGACGGTCATGGTGAACGCATCACCACGGGTGTCGCTCAGGCCCGGCAGTGCAGCGGCCAGAACGGGCAGGTCCCGTTCCATGGTGCCCAGTGCCGAGTGCGCGATCGTCAGCTCACCTTTGCTGCGGCGCTTCGCGTCCGTGTAGGAGCGGAAGAGTGACTGGAGTTTCGATTCCTCCATCTGCATGGATGCCAGCTGCTCCAGCCTGGGATCTCCGGACAACGCCGCAGCCGCCTGCCCGGCGGACAGTTCAAGATCGCCGAAGCCGTCATCCATGCTCCGGCCCTGCACGCCCCCGGTTTTGAGCTGGTTGATGAACTTGGCTTTGCGGGCCACCATGTCCCACATGTAGACGTCGAAGGTCTGTGCCGTGGCGTAGGAGCGGATCGTCGTCTCATCGTTCTGGTTCCCCTGCCGCAGCACCCGCCCTTCACGCTGTTCAAGGTCAGCCGGGCGCCACGGCACATCGACGTGGTGCAGCGCGACGGCCCGGGCCTGGACGTTCGTTCCCGTCCCCATGCGCTCCGTCGAACCGATCAGAACAATGACCCGCCCGTCCCTGCATTTATCGAACAATTCCGCCCGCGCGATGTCGTTCGGGGCCTCATGGATGAACGCGATCAACTCCCGCTCCATGCCGTGCTCGACAAGATTGTCCCGGATCGCGTCATACATGCTGAACCGGCCCGCATTGTTGGGCACCGCGCGGTCACAGAAGAGCAGCTGTAGCCCGCCGGTGACCGGGGAGGGGTTGCCGTCAGGGGCCGTGTAGACGGTGTCTTTCGTGCGTTCGTGGATAGCCCACACTTCGGCAGCAACCTGCGCCGGCCTTCCACCGTCGGCATCCGCTGTCAGGCCTTTGAGCCGCGGATCCAGCGCGACCATGCGCCCGTCGTTGGTGATCTTGGGCATGTTGTCATCCCGCGGATCAACGCCTGAAAGGTTTTTGGCCCGCTGTCCGAGATCTTCCACATACTCCGCCACCGCGAGGGATGGTTCCCGTGAGATGAGCCGCCGCTCCCCGCCGGTCAGGACCGGGAGTTTCGCGGTGATGTCCGAGACTGTGATGACGTCGGAGAACTGGGAGGTGAGGCCCACGAGCTCGGGGACGTTGATGTATTTGTTGATCCGCTCGACCTGGTCGTATCCGCCGCCTGCAGGAGAGATGCGCAGCACCGTGGACCGTTCGGTGAACTGGTTGGCCCACGAGTTCACGTCCACCAGGCCAGCCCTGTCCAGCAGGTCCGGGCGCAGGTAGTGCTGCATGACCCACATCTCGGACATGGAGTTCGCCACCGGCGTTCCGGTGGCGAACGTGGCCACCGCCGGCAGGTACCCGTCCCGGTGGTAGCCGCCACGGCGGGCGTCCTCGACCTTGGTCTCCCGCAGGGCCCGGAGTTTGAAGTCCAGATCCAAGGCCCGGTCCGAGCCGGTGCACGCCAGTTCGTAGGAGTCGGACTGTCGGAACAGGTTCTTGTAGTGGTGGGCTTCATCCACGAACAGGTAGTCGATGCCCGTCTCTTCGAACGTGACTCCGGTGTCCTTGCCGGTGGTGATTTTCCCGTGCCGTTCCTCGATACGTTTGATGGCCTTTTCGACGGCTTTGATCCGGGATTTCTCCTCGCTGGACATGCCGGCCTTGGCCTCGCGGAGTTCGACAATCTGTTCCTCCAGCCACACCTGGGTGCGGGCCGGATCGACCTGGATTTTCCCGAACACCGTGGACGGGATGACCACGGCGTCCCAGTCTCCTGTTGCTGCGGCTGCCACCCAGAAGGCGCGTTCGTTGGCGTTGATGCCGGTAGGGATCGCCAGGACGTTCGCGGACGGGTACCACTGGATGAATTCCCGGCTCACCTGGTCCACCAGATGGTTGGGGACGACGATGGCCGGCTTCTGTGCGATGCCGGTGCGGCGCAGTTCCATCGCCGACATGACCATGGTGCCGGTCTTGCCTGCACCCACGACATGATCCAGCAGCACGGTCGGTTCGTTTACGACCCGGGCGACCGCGCTGCGTTGGTAGGCGTGCGGGGTAATCGAAGCGTCCAGTCCGGGCAGGGAGAGGCCCTCCCCGATCGCTTTGTAGTCCGTGGAGACGTGGGAGTTGAACATGACGTTGTACGCCTCGGTCACCCGGACGGCGCGTGCGGCGTCACGGAAGAGCCAGCTGCCGAACTTGTCGGCGATTTTTGCTGCCTTGTCGCGTGCTTCCAGTGTGGCTTTGACGTCTTTGACCTGGCGTTCGGCGCCGTTCTCGTCGTGGATGGTGCGGCGGATCGTGATGGTGCGGTTATTCATCAGGGACTGCAGCAGCGCCACCGGTGTCCGGTCAGGGGTTGCGTAGTCGAACCGGACGGCCGGTGCGTACTTCGCTGCCCCGGCCGTTCCGCGCAGCTCCCATGTCCCGTCGGTGGGTGAGATCGACACGGTGACGGGGACATCGAATGTTTCGGCGATGAACGTCTCATAGTCGGTCGGTTCGGCGTAGCGGACGCCGGGTTTGGCGATAATGTCCATTGCCGAGACCTGCTCAGGCAGGACGCCTTCCAGTGCTTCAACGTTGGCCAGGAAGGACCCGTCCACCTCTGCCGCTGCCCGCGCGGTGGCCAGTTTCGCCCGGACGTCGCCGGACAGGTACTTCACGGCAGGGATCAGCGCTCCGGTGCCCGGTTCCGGGAAGACGGTCGAGCCGAGCATTTCCCGTGCCTGGGAGGTTTCGACGCCCAGAAGTCCTGCGATCCGATCCAGATCAACAGAGCGGGTTTCATCCAGTGAGATCGCCAGCGCATCGGCCGCCGTCTCGGCACGTTCGGGCCGCTCCCGGAATGCCAGTACGTCGCGTTCGAACACGGCGGCTTTCGTTGTCGTCCCGGACGCTTCGTCAAAGACCTCCAGCGCCAGCACCAGTCCCAGTGACGGGTCCCCCCGCAGGATTTTCAGGTGTTCCTGGGTGCGCGTCGCCGGTCGGGACTGTTCGGCCTGCTCCCGCCATACGTCTTTCACTTCGGCGGGCACGATCGATGAGCCCGGCTCAATGGATCCGTCGATGGGAAGTGCGGCCCGCCATTCCCGCTCCAAAGTGGCCATGCGCGCTGCAATGTCCGCTGCTGAACGCGGCCTCGCTTCCGTCACCACGGCCCGGTTCAGCGGCCCGTACGCGGAAACATAGGCGTCATAGAGCGCAGTCAGTTCCTCGCGCAACGCCACTCGCTCATTCTCCGGGGCAGCGGCCCGCTGGGAGTCGATGACGTTCCGGACGGTGTCGCGGATCCCCAGCAGCGCCAGGGATTCCTGGACCCGCGTTTTAGGGCATGTTGCGGATACCCACGCGCGTCCGGCGTTGAACCGTTCAAACGATGCGGTGGCGGCGTCATAGCGGACATGACCGGTGACGGCTTCGGCGGCGCCGGCCGGGAACTGCAGACCCGATGTGAAGGTGCCCTCGGGTACCGTGATCGGCTCAGGCGCATAGCCGAGCCCGGCCTCGGCCGCTTCGGCCAGTTGTGCGCCGAGGTTTTCCCGGATCAGGTCCGCGAGCTGGTGCCCTGCCGGTCCGCTGAGTTCCAGCGCGGAGTCGTTATACATGCCCTGCCCGACGGAGAGCACCCCCAGCAGTGCGTCGTCGTTGTCGGCGAAGTGGCCGCCGACGGAGACTTTGGTGGGCTGTCCGGTTTCGCGGTGCTGCGCCCACGTCGTGGACACGTCCACCCACCCCCGGATCCGGTCCTCGTCGGGTTTTTCCGCATCTTTGCGGCGGCGGAAGACCAGCAGGTCGGTCATGACCTCGGTGCCGGCCACAGCCTTGAACGCATTTGTCGGCAGCCGCACGGCACCCACAAGGTCACCGTACTTGGCGATCTGCCGGCGGGCTTTGGCCGACTGCGCATCCATCGTGTACGTGGAGGTGAGCACCGCAACGTAGCCGCCCGGCGCGGTCAGGCGCAGGCTCTTGGCAATGAAGTAATTGTGGATGCTCAGCCGGGACGTGTTGTACCGGGCATCGTGGACAACGAAGTCCCCAAACGGGACGTTGCCGACAACGGCGGACACTGCCCCCTCCGGGATCGGGGACTGCTCAAAGCCCTCCGCCCGTACCTGGGCGGAGGGATACAGCAGCGAGGCAATCCGGGCAGTGGTGGAGTCCAGCTCAACACCAGCCATAACCGCCGAGTCTGGGGCCAGCCCGATAAACGTCCCGGCACCGCAACCAGGTTCCAGCACCGTGCCGCCGGCGAAACCGGCTCCCTCCAGGCTGTCCCAGACGGCTTTGACGACGGCCGGATCCGTGTAGTGCGCGTTGATCGTTGTCGCGGACGCCTGCGCGTATTCGGCCGGCGTCAGTAACTCTTTGAGTTCTGCACGTTCATTCGCCCAGTCCTCACGGTGGTCCTCGAAAACCTGCGGTACCGCACCCCATGAGGACCATCGGGCCAGGGTTTCCTGCTCGGCGGCCGTCGCGTACCGGTCCTGCGTGCGCAGATCCTGCAGCAGACGCAGCACCCCCAGGTTCGCCGCCGCACGGGCTTTCGCACCCGCCGGCGGCCGGACGTCCGTTCCCGGCCGGAAATCGACCGGGAGCCCGCTTAGTCCTCCAGCAGGTCCATCATCCTCTGCGGTCCCGGCTGGACGAGCCACTGGGTCCAGCCCGGAATCGGTTCCTTGCCCTGGGAGATCATCCAGTCGAACACGGTCCGCAGGATTTCGTTCATCCGGTCCATTGTCACCGCTACGTCCGTCTCCGGCAGAGCGCGCAGCTCGTGGGAATCCGCCGTCAATGGTAGAGAAGGATCGCCATCCCTGACCAGCTGAGCCCAACGCGCTTTCACGAGGTCGACGAACTCCGGACTCGCTTCCCCGAGTTCCCCCTTCAGCCCCTCCAGCAGGCTCTGGTCCACGTACAGGTCCCTGAACTGGTCCACCAGCGGCACCATCCTGGGCGCTGCGTAGTGCGGATCCTTCCAGGCGTCCGGATCGTTCTCCCAGTCCTCGGTTGCTTGGTCCTCCCACTCGTCCGATGGCGCTTCCGACATCACCTCGCGCAACATCTGCCTGCTCTCCATGTCCTCCATCGCTGACCTCCGGTTCCTCAATGTCTCCCAGAAGGTCAAACAGACTCATCTGGTTAGGATCAAAACTTCGTCGCGCCATGTGCACGGCCTTTCAGGTTTACATAACGTGGGCATTCCCAACGGGATGTCAAGTCCAGGGAAAACGGGGACCGCTCAGAACGGCCGCAAGCCCGTCACAACGCGAACGCCATGACGGGCCGGGAAATAACGAGGTATGCGGACTTAGACGAGGCCCCATTCGCGGTCAACCGTGGCCTGTTCAACATCGACCGGAGCGACTTGGGCGTCCATCGCCTTGGCCCAGAGACCCGGTTTCGGGTTCTGGGCGATCTCCACCGTGGCGAACTCCAGCGAAGCAGACACTTCATCAGCCCAGACCCTGTGGTTCAGGCCAGGGCTGCCTTCCTTGTTCACATACGGGACGGCCTCATAGTTGCCCGTGACCGTTGCCCGGTTACCTTTCGCGAGGGAGCCCACGACGTTCTCCCCCAACCGGACGCTCTTCACGGCGACGTCGTAGAAGACCGCTTCGCCGTCCTTCCATTCGTTGGCCTCACGGTCAAAGACCCGGGGTGTGTCCGCCAGGCGGAAAGTGACGAGCTTCGATCCGTTTACCTCGCGTGTTACCGGATCATCGACGAGGTTCCCCGTTGCTGTGTGCTTATCGAGCCTTGGACGTCCAGCCATGTCAGGTGCTCCCTCAGTCGGTGGGTACCAACCTGTTTGGTGCCCGCTACCGCACTATTCGCTCCGGGGATCCCGAACGGTGTGTGACATACGCTCACCCATGTAAACCGGCTCGAACGCGAACCGGATGAGTCGGCACCGACCGAATCCAGGCAGACGAAAAGGCCTCCACACTGGGGGACATGGAGGCCTTTCAGAATCAACGCTACCAGCGGCACCAACCGCCGGCGTTGCCTTCCCTGCCGGTCAGTAGACCCTAGTCGGGTACTGTTCGCCGATCTCCACTTCCCACGTAAAGATTCGCGTGGTGGGGTTGCCGGTTGTGAGTTCGAAAGCATTGAGGGAGATGACCGCCACGGCGCTATGGGCGGCGCCGGCACGCATGATCGCCTCGGGCAGCCGCTTCACAATTTCCTGGCGGCTATCCTGCTGCCAAGGAGCCAGCGCCCCGCCCAGATCCGGAAGGACGGCACGCTTGCTCACTCCCCCGACAAGCCCGACCACCAGCGTCTTGCCGTCCGATTCGGGCGTGATGTATTGTCCCGGAGCCCGTTCACGGTGGTCAGGACATCGAGCAGGGACCGGCCGAGCCGGTCGATGCGCCACACCACGATCGTGTCCCCGCTTTGGGCGTAGCTCATGAGTTTTTGCATGCCGGGCCGGCTCTTGGCTTCTTTGCTAACCGAATGTTGTGGCTGTGACGGGTGATTGTGGCGGGACTTGTGGGACAACAAACGGGATGGCCAAGTTACGCGGCGTTCCGCGGATCCTGTCATTTTCCGAAGTCGTCTGCACGAAATGTCCAAAGTCGTCTGCACGGCCCACTACATGTCCGCATGGGGGATCCTTCACCGGGCACTTTGGTGAGGGATCCGTTGGCCGGAAGTGCGGTCCTTTGTCAGGCCTCCCCCTGGTCCTGAACCGGATCGACATCGTTTGCTGCCGCTGTGCGTGGATGGCGCAGATCTACTTTGGGCCCGCTGCAGAATCAGATGGCCCTATTTGCTGCGCTCTGGCCAGGGCATTTGTAGCTTCCGAATTTTCATCTTTGCCATTGCCTGCACCAAGACCTGGCACCGATCCTCGTGCGGCTAATCGTCCGCGGTGATGTAAGCCGTTCGTGCCTGAGACAGTTCGGCCCAGTGGGCTTCGAGTCCGGTGAACGTGGGGCTCACGCTAAGGCTCGCTAGAGGCTGTGAGTGGCCGTCGATGTACCGACAGGCTTCCTCGAAAATGCGATTGACGGTCTCAATCGCGGCGGGCAATGCTCCAGCCTTGATCTTAGGCAGGTTGGTCATGCGCACATTGGGTTGGTAGCGCTGGGTGACACCTTGGAGCAGTTCCGTCTCGGTGAACACTTCACACCAGGCTCGGATCCAGTCGTAGCCGGTCCGAACGAGCGCCGCCCGAGCGTCTCCCTGTTGCGACCTGGCAGTTTGAATCGTCTCGTTGATGTTCTTCTTAAGGTTGTTCAAGCTGTCCCAACGCGGGCCAGTGGCCCGGGTGATCTGGCCCTTGCCTTCCTCATCGGTGATCTGGAAGTACGAGCATCGTTTGGTCGCCTCCATGAGTGTGAGCAGCGTAGTGGCGAAAAAGATGTCGTGGGTGAAGACAACGACCTGTGTGGTCTCGGCGAGGGAGGTGATCCGCTGTGCGACTTCGTTGATCCGCCGGTGATCGAGGCTGGAGACGGGATCATCGAAGATGACCGGTGCTGTGATACCAGCGAGCCGTGCCTCTGCGAGGAAGTCCGCCATCGCGATTACCTTTTGTTCGCCTTCCGACAGAACCTTGGACGGCTTGTGTTTCCCGCTGAGGACCTTGCGGCGTTGTGCACGTCCTTGCCGGCCGACGAACTCAACCTGCAGCGTGGGCGCCCGAAGCGCAGCGCACTCTTCATTGAAAAGTGCATCGAAGCTCTCATTAATCATCTGATCGCTTGCGGTTTTTGCCAGACCAGTGACACTCCGCAGCAGGCCGGCCATGGGCTTAGCGAGTATCCTCAACCGGTCGGCTTGCTTTGCGTCACGCACGTGCGACTCGATGAGCGTCCAGGACCTCGTCAGTTCCGCCGCCGCCTCCAACTCGAGGAGATCTTTCTTGCTGTCTGTGAGGGTATCCGCCCGCGTAGCTGCTTGTTTTCTCAATATACCCAGCGTCTGGGTGGTGGTCTCCAACGCGGCTGTTAGCGCCCCCTGGTCCTCCACAGCGTTGTCCGTCAGATCCTTTTCCACTTGCGACCTGGATTGAAGGTTCTCGGTAAGGGTGACAAGAATGGCAAGAGTCCGGCCTAGCCCACCGTGGAAGGGCGGCTTGTCGTTCGTATCGGCGTATTCATTGGCGAAGGCGGAGGCGTCGCTGGCATTGATCGACACGATCGGTTCGGTGAGAGCATTGAGTCGGGTCTTCGAGGCGGCTATGTCGGTGGTGATTTTGTCTTCCAGATACTCGGAGTACTTGCCGATGAGAGCATGCGCAGCTTCGCTCAACGGCTGCCGACAGTAGAGGCATCGGTCCGCGTCGTGCGCGCCAAGTACGGAGAGATGCGTCTCGTAGGACTCCCCGGCTTCGATGAACCTGCTCCAAGTGTCGTCGGGCTCAGCGGGCAGGTCTGCTGCCTCGAACAGGGCGGTGCGGAAGTTGCGGTAGTCCTGTTCGAGGCCGGCAAGTGTCTCGAGTTCACCGTCGTAGTCAGCGACCTTGAAGGCGACGATGGCTCTGGCAGCAACCGCCGCTTGAGTGAGGATGCGTTCGACGCGCTGCTGAAGCTTGATCTCGGCGCTAATCGTGTCAGCTTCGAGTGCTGCGACAGTGCGACGCAAGTCAGCGATGCGGTCGTCGACGTCCGTATCGGGATCGGCAGCCGCTTTAAGTTGCTCCAGGTCGGTGGCTGCTCCAAGTGTTTCGATGAGCGGGTACACGCTGGACCCGCGCGGAAAGCGGGACAAAATCCCTGTTGACCCCGACTTCAGGTCCTGGACGGTTTGGTCTATCTGGCTCTGTACTGACTTGATGCCGGCGATCACGTGGTTGAACAACGCTAGGGCGGCAGGGACATAGACGTACTCAAGGTCGTCGTCGACATGGAAGCTGACAGAAGGGCTGTCAAAGATTGACATTCTCGTGAACGGGGCGACTCCCTGCTGTCCTGTCCAGGAGTACGTCTTCGCCTCCCCGCCGAGCATGTAACCGACCAGTGCAGATTGGGCCTGTGGGGTGGTCGCTTCTATGTTGCCAAGGATCACGTCCGCAGTCCGGCTGGCGGCGAGGCTCTTGAAAATCCGGGAGTAGCCCGTCTTTCCAGTGCCATTTTCTCCGAATAAAATCGTAAGGCCCTCGTGCGGCTCGATGACGCCGCCCTCAACCAAGGCGTTCACGCCGGTTACGGCGGAGACCAAGGTGAGCGTTAAGGGCTCAATGGCTTCCTCCTCGCTCTCGAGTGTCGCCAGCGGCTCCTCCTCGGGAAGCACTCGGATATCGAAGGCCTTCTCCTGACGAAACAGGTCGTAGGCCGTCGCTTCTTCGTCGCTCCCCAGCGGTCCGCCTCCGGTAAGCACGTGCCGAACGATGTGGCGCACCCACTCGTCAGACGAGTTTGCCCATTCTCGGAGCATGCCACGGGGGTCCAGCCGCTTCTGCGAAGCCGTTGCATCGGTCACGCTATTCCCTCTCGCAACGAGTGCGGAATCGTATTTGACTGCGCTACTCCTTACCGACTCTAGTGGGCTCTGGTAGCCAATGCGCTGACGTTCTCCGCCAACTTGCAGTTGGCAGCGGTCCTGCACGGAACGTGAAGCTAGGACGCGGCAGCTTGATTCGTCCCACGACACCTGCGGTGCCCGTAAGCCGGTCGTCCACCGGACGTCCCGGCCCGGGCCTTGGGCCTTCTTCACATCTGTCAGTTTCAGAAGTCGTCTGCACTGGATCCCGCGGAAGTACGGGGCGAGTGCAGAGGACTGTTGACACCGTCAGAAGTCCCGTGCACGGTCATCCAAATCTTCAGAAGTCCCGTGCACCAACAGCAGCAGCTACGGAGTTGAAACCTTGATGGTCTTCGTTGCCGGGACCCAGCGGTAGAGGGTAGGTACAGAGACGCCGAGGTTCTTGGCGACTTCCTTGGGCGGCGTGCCCTCGCTGAGGAGCTTTCGTGCGGAGCGGATTTTGGAATTCGTCATGACGCGTTTGCGGCCACCGACCCTGCCTTGTTCCCTCGCCGCCCGCAGGCCGGCCTGGGTACGTTCGATCATGAGCTCCCGCTCCATCTGGGCCAGCGATGCCATCACGTTGAAGAAGAAGCGCCCGGAAGCGGTCGTGGTGTCGATCGCGTCGGTCAGGCTGATAAAACCAATGCCGCTGTCGCTTAACCCGCCTGCGAAGTCCAGCAGGTCTTTCACGCTCCGCCCGAGACGGTCCAGCTTCCATACGACGAGGGTGTCACCGTTGCGTAGTTGGTCCAGTGCCTGGGCGAGTCCGGGGCGCGTGGCTTTGGTTCCGCTGATGGTGTCCTCATAGATGCGGTCGCATCCCGCAGCCCGCAGCGCATCGCGCTGGAGGCCAAGGTTTTGGTCCCGTGTGGAGACTCTGGCGTATCCGATGCGGTGAGTAGTCATGCGGGCAGTTCTCTTTTCTCAAAACTCGATCCAGCCTTCCAGCTCGACTGTACAGTTTCGAGAACTATTTATGAGAACAATGGCCCATGGTCGGCGGCTGTCATCGCAAGGGCGGGTTCCCACGGAACGGCGCCGATGTGCAGCAGTGCGCGGCGGGCACCACCATTCTCGAATCAACCTGTTCTTGAAATCCTTCGTTAGTGAGAACGATGTACTGTGACTCTTCAACGAAGATGTAAAGGTCATCATCGAGGGGCCCGTCACCATGTACCGCGTCTCCGTAGCCAAACACGGACGCGGGCCGCTGAATCCCATGGAGCGCCCGGCCAACCCGGTCGTGGACCGCCGGGATTGGAACCGGTTCGACACCCCGGGGCTGACCATCTACGGCGCCGACCAGAGGGCCACCGCGTTCACAGAGTCCCTCGCCTACAAGGCGCCCTCCGCGCGCGGCTACGCCGCCCTGGCCGAAGAGGCCCGGTTCCTGGGCATCGGACTCGACGAGCTCCTGGCCGACCTTCGCAGCGCCGGCATGCCGGTCGACGGCATGGATCCGGACTGGCGGCTTGACCGCGAAATCTATCGCCTCAAATTCCCAGCCCATCCTTGGGTCGACCTGACCCATCCGGACACTGTTGTCGCCATCAAGGCATCCGGCATCGCCGCCTCCGACCGGATGTCCCTGGCCGACCTGACAGGTGACGATCGGGCGCTGACGACCGCAGCGGCGCAGTGGATCCGCGCACAGAGACTGGACGGCGGCACGCAGCCGGCCGGACTGAGATACCCGTCAAAATTCGGCTTCTCCGAGGGCGACTACTGCTACGCCGGCTTCATTGCCGAGCCCAACAGCGGCTGCGCATGCACAGGCTCGGAGTTTTCAGCGACCGACCCTGACCTGGCCGAAGCCGTCAAGCGAACCGGAGTCCACGTCAGCTAAGGCTTCCACCAAGACCCGGTGATACTTCAGTGCTCGTCGTTGCTGCCTGTGAGGTGTCTGTAAATTGTGGGCCGGGTGACCCCGAATTCGTCGGCGATGTGCTGGACGGTGTGGGCACGCTTGCCGTCCGGGGCCTTCTCCTTGTACATGTCCCGGGCCAGCCTCACCTGGCGGGGTCCGAGCTTGGGTTTCTGGCCACCGGTCCGGCCGCGGGCACGCGCGGCCGCGAGTCCGTCCCTGGTGCGCTTCAGGCCATAGGAAATACGGCGAAGGCATCCTTCGACCGTCAGACGAAAACAGACTCGTATCACTGCGGACGGCTAGGGACTACCAAGCCCTTTAGTATCGGTCTTAAGATGCACCGCTCACCCACCGGAAAGAGTCCAAATCGGCCATGACGCCACCGGAAATTTTCATGAGATCAATGTCAGGTGGAACCCCTGAAACAACCGAAGCATTGTGGCTTGGTGTCTTCCTTACTGAGATCGAGAGGCAAGCGGAACTCGGTAGCCGCTACATCAAAAGAGCGTGGACACGAGCAATGTCTGAGGGGACCAAAAGTGACGACACTATGGTGTGGGGCGACCTGCAGGCCGCCCTATTCTCAGCAATAGTCATACAACGGATCCTAAAGCCGGGCAAGGTGCGCCCCCACCCAAAGGAAACGCGCGTTACTCGGCAGGCACAGGCAGAATACCGTGGGAATCGACTTCGGGAACTGCTCAGGATCAACGACAGTTGGCCTCTTTTCCTTGCTAAAGACGTGCGGGACGCTTGCGAACATTTCGACGAGAAACTGGATTCCGTAATCCTTGACGGCACAGCCTCCTTAGTCGATTGGCACATCAGCCATGACGGGAAGATGCTGCAAACTCCTCCGCAGTCGGCGGCCGCCCAAGAGGTGGCGGCCGATCTTCGGGCCTTTTATCCACGGGGCGGGATCTTGCGGTTCTCCGCAAAATATGAGCTCGACGTCTTTAACTTGGATGTGGCATTCCTCAATCTTCTAGAACCCGAGGGAGTTGCTGCCGCGCAGGCCCGACTAAGGGAGGACCTCGAAGGGCCGATGACCTTTGGATCGACACAATACATCTACCTGATGTCCGAAGAGCACGAAGATTTACGGGTCAACCAGTGGCTCGACATTCGGGGACAGGCAGGAGTTCCTGTTCCAACCTCCTTCGCAGCTAGGCGCTTTCCTCGGGATTCATGGGATGTATGAGCAGAAGCAGGGCCCTTGTGGGGCACTGAAGGTCGCCTTCGCCTTCGGCATTTTTCGGCCCAGTCAGGTTCCGCTCTCGTCAACTCGATAGCTATACAAGAGCGTTGTAGCGTTTAGTTGCGAAGGCCCGTCTGTCCCCCATAGGCGGGCCTTCGTTGTACCCCGGGACTGCCAGGGCCCTGGCAGTGACATTCGCACAACGCCGGCGTTGTCCAGCCTTATCCGGTGCAGACGCCTTCTGACATTCCGTGCAGACGAGTTTTGAAAATTACAATTATTGGGGCTTGAGGACCAACACTCGGCTGAGCGTGACTTTCCCGAGCATTGGTCCTCAAGCCTCATCACACACGGGCGGGCATTCCTGGGCACGTCCCCGCAGCAGCCTGCTGCTCAACATTGTCACCAAGGAACCGCTGGAGGACGCCCGGATCCGCCGCAGCGAACCGCTCTCCGCCAACCGGTTCCACAATGAGCTTCTCGTTGCATCAGATACGGAGTCTACGCGCGTGGACGCCCAGCCACTCGACGCTCAGATTCCATCGTCACATGGCCCACGTGTTCATCCTGGCGCCTTGAACGAAGGCTGTATATCCTATGCCACTGAGGCCAGTGCGACCCGCGCCGCGCGCGGTATGAGCACCCCGCAGCCAGCGTTACCCACCAGCCTCGCCAAGTTCCGCCACATGATCCGACGTGTCTCCTCTCGGTCGATTCCGTGGATTAGTGCGAGTGATTCTTCGACGTCATTGACGTTTCCCGGTCGTCGGCCCCGCCCGGTTGCCCGGTCGCCGAAGGGGTGATCGGTCTCGCTCAGCAGTCGGTCGATCGGCAGTAACTTGATGAGTTCGAGACGTTTAAGCGTGCTTGCGTTCACCGAGAAGTAGCAGCCAAGCTCAATGGCCCGCCTCGTTTGCTCCTCATCGCCAAGCCACCAGTGGAGCACTGCGCCACGGATCGGCCGGGCGGTCAGGCAGTCGAGAACCGTCTCAGTCGCGGCGTAGCTGTGGATACTCACGATCCGCGGGGTGGCCTGCAGCGCTTTGAGTATGCTGTCGAATGTGGCCTGTTGCGTCGGCATGGAAACCCTGGACGAACCGTCTAGGCCGACCTCGCTGACATACGCGGTGTTGGTAATGAGCTCGCTAAAGCGAACCGGGTTGTACGCTTTCTGCGCCCCCACCAGTCCCGGGTGGCAGCCCACGCCCCAGATGGTCCATGGATCGGACCGCGAGAGCGCCAGCTCTGCCTCGTTGAGTGAGCGGGTTGCCGCAAAGATGAGTGAGCCGAGCTCTGTCAAGGCCGACGCCGCAATGTCGGGCTCGATGTGCGCGTGAAGATCGATCGGGGGCAGGCGTCTCACAGATTGAGGCTCCGCAGTTCCGCGATACCGCGCTGGCAGAGGTCAAGAGCATCGCGCATGGGGTAGTTCTCGGGCAGAGCGAGGGAGATGATGTCTCGGGCACTTACGCCCCTGCGGACGAAGTTGCGTACAGGCCGTTCGACTGACTTGCTGTCCAGCCATTTCTGAACGACAGGGATACTGCTCGGCGAAATGTAGTCCGTCCCGTCCACCACACCCGACGCGGAGAAGGATGCGCGGCGCAGTACGCAGCCGAAGCAGATGCCGCAGGGAACTTCAGCTGAAATTCCGTGCGATCGTTGGCCAGTTAGAGCGCACGAGTGGGTCTTGCCCAAGAAGGCAGCTGCCTCGTCACCTCCAATAAGATCGACGACCCTCCGGTACATCTCGCCTTTGGTGCTCCCAGCGAAAGGGTTCTCAATAGCTGCGTGGGCGTCGGTCTTCGTGAGCGTAGCCGATAGGTTCTTCAGAAATGCCGGATGCGTGGTGCGCGTGGAGAGACTGCCCAGGCGCTCCGGTCCGAGCGGCGGGTTGAGCGAAGCAAAGCCGTTCTCCGGGATCCAAAGCGAAACCTGGTGAATTGAGGCGACGGCCAGCCCGAGAGCCAGAAACAGCAGCGACCGTGAGCGGCTTGTCGGCTCGGACGGGTACGAACGGCCATCGATTCGATGGCTGCCGCGACCCAAGTGCACCACAACGTGCTGTTGCGTTGGTCCGGGTATAAGTCGCTTGATCTCGGCCGTGACGTGCCGCTGGATCGGGGCGAGCATGGTGTTGCTGAAATGCGACAGCAGAGTGTGGTGTTCCGTCTGGGAGAGTAGCGAGCGGGAGTAGAGCGCGCCGATCGCAGAATCCGCACCACCGCTCAGTAGGACGACTCGCTTGGGCACTGGGCTGGTGTCCGTTGGCGCGACCGTTTCGACTGGCGCTTTCTCATGGGTGAAAGTCAGCGTCCACCTGTCACCGCTAAGGAAGCCGAGCACACTGGCGAGTTCCTTGGCCACGGCCGTCCAACAATCGGGGTCAGAGACGGGGATCTGAAGATCAATTTGGCGCTGATTCCAGTTGGAGCCGCGACCGTCACGAAGGACGGAGCGGTCGGCAGCGAAGGCGGTCAGCGCGATGCGGACGAAATCAATGTTCCGTTCCGGGACAGGTCCGAGCTTCCCCAGGCTCGGGCCGAGTCCGGAGGTGAACGAGGACCGCTGGTCGGTCAGCCAATAGAACGATGAGGCCGCCTCATCAGGAGGAACATCGTTGTCGGCGGACAAGCGCAGAGTGAAGTTGGGCATCAGACGTCGACCCCGACGATGCCACGGATAGTTTCCAGCCCGGTCTCGACTGCACGGCTGATCTCGTCTTCAGTCGCACCGTCCACCGAGAGAGATGCCTGGGCAGCCATCGCTTCGGCAGCGTCACGTATGTCGGTCTCGGCGATGTCCGCATGCTCGTGGCTGTTGACCAGGTCACCGGACTCGACGAGCAGGGTCTCGGCAATGATCGTGGCGATGGTCTGGCGGACGATTTCTTCCGGCGTTGGCGGATTGCCGTCGCGATCTTGCTCCAGCACCCACTCCCCCACCTCGGCGGCGACGAGTCGCTGCTCGTGGTCCTCGATCGTGCTGTCGGGTGCGGAACAGGCCATGTCGACGATGCGGCGCAGCACCTCGAACTCGTCGCCGAGCGCGCGCAGCTCGTTGTAGTCAAGACCGAGCCGCTGAAGCGTCGCCGCATCACCGGTGCGGTAGGCGTAGGCTGCTGCTGCGGCGCGTCCGGCCGTGCGAGCAGAGGCCGCGGCAGATCGCTGCGGCCCACCGCTACTGCGAGAACCGCCCGAGGCGCGACCACCCCCGCCCCCGCCGCCCGGTCCGTCGCCACCGGTCCCGCCCGACGAGCGGGGTCGGATCAAGTTGATGACACGCTGAAGCGCTGCCGGATCGAGTGACGGCCGATTGCCGTCTATGCCTTGAGTTAGGTCAGATGTAGGGAACTTGTCCAGGTAATCGCCGATGGTATGGCGAACAGCCTTACCGTCCTTGCCCCCGCTACCGGAGTATGCCCCGCTAGTACCCATCAGGCAGGCCCTCTGCTGGTCAGTGCACTCTCGACCGCGCGCTTGACCTGCCCGCTGGGCAGCTTGCCCTTCCAAGTATTCAGCGCGCTGCGTATCGGAGCAGGATCGTCCGACTTGAACTGCAGGGGAGTGGCTATGGTGATCTCTCTCGGCGGCAGCATGAGCAGCGCTTCGAGGGCATCGTTCACCACGCTGGGACGAAGACGTGCCATGCGAAGGACAGTGTTGACACCGGCCTTCTGCTTAGCAGGCCGGTCGCGCATGGTGCGGCCAATGTGGCGTAGCAAGTCGGTGGCGTCGCCGTCACCCAGAGCGTCGAGCTCGGCATCAGTGACGGAGGCCTGCTCTCGACGAGACTCCGAGAGCAGATTGGCGGCGATGTCGCGCAGCCTCTCGGGCAGGCTGTCGTCGATGAGGGTGACACCAGCGAACGTCGCGGCCAGCGTCAGATACGGTGAGAGATCGAGTCCACGCAGTGGTGGCGCGAGCTTGGCCCAACGCACCATGGCCTGGGAGAACTGGCCGGATCCGGCTGGAGCATTACTGGCTGCTGAATCACGCCGCGGCCGTGGGGCAGACTTAGCGTCGTTCGTCGATTCAGCGTCGCCTGAGGGTTCTTCGGCTGCCGCATCGGGTTGTGCCGGCCTCCCTGCTTCGTCCTCAAGGCGAGCCAGCTGGTCGCGCATCTCGCCCTTCGCGAACCAGCCAAGCAGCAGTTTGAACTCGGGCTTCATCAGGGCTTCGAGGGTCATGAGCTTGGCGACCACGGCCGAGTCGAGGCTGATGCCCCGGCGGGAAGCGACAGACTGGCGCACGTGAAGGTCGTTGAGGAACCGCTTGATGTACCGCGGGTTGCCTCTAAGCTTCTCGTAGAGCAGCGGCGTCAGGCGGGTGGCGAAGGCCAGCTCGTCATCCATGGACAGGCCGGGAATCTCACCGATGTCATCGACACTGCCACCATTCCTGCGTACCTGGGCACAGCGGTTGATGAGCGTGGCCAGTTCCGGCCCACCAGCCGTGGCTTCGAGCTGCAGAAGCACCAGATATGCCTGGGTGTCGAAGTGGCTCAGCGCCGGCAGCGGGATCGTCGTCTGCACGATCTTGTGCAGATAGAGGGTGGCGGGGTCGTGCTGATCGACGTCCTGCTCCTCTGGACGGCCGTTGGACTTGAAACGGGTGCGAATGGCGTCGGCGACGCGATCCTCGTCGGCCGCGATGACGAATGACATCTTGGGCACGGCCAGGAAGAGGCGCATTGCTTCTAGACTTTCCACGACCGTTTCGGGCAGACAGCGATCGAGGTCATCGACCAAAACGACAACCGCGCTGATGTGCTTGAGGTCGTCGGAGGCGATCAGCTCGGCAAACTCGCCGCGGAATTCCTCAAGACCACGCACCGATTCGGTGTCCCCCTCCTTGGGCTTGACCAGCTCGACGAGCTTGTCAAAATCAGGGATCTGCAGGGTTAGGGATGACGTTGCGGCCAATTTGATCGCCTTGGCCCAGTCGATTCGCTTGCCCAGTCGGGCGAGCAAGTTCTTCGCCTTATCGGTCTTCGTCTCAGACTTGTTGATCTCCGCGGCCAGCGCGGCCAGCACCTCGGCGATGAGGCTCTCTTTGGCGCCCGTCGCCGGATCGTAGCGCCACGGGTCGGTCTGGATAACCAGCACTTTCTGCGTTTCCGTCTTACGTCGATCGAGCTCTTGGCCGACGAGACCCAGCACCGTAGTCTTGCCGCTTCCCCAGCTACCAGATAGCCCGAGAGCAACCGGATCGAGCGCCTCGTCGAGCAGAGCGTCGGCAACCGTTTGTGCGACGGCATCGAAGGACAGCAGATCGACTTTTGCGGGGTCGTCAGACCATAGCGACAGCGCGCTCGGATCGGTCATGTTGTGTTGCCGGTTCTGGCGTCGAGTCGGGGCAATGGGGCTTCAGTCACGTTCGGAGTATATCGGCGAGGGCCTGACAAAAAATTCGATGTACGCACAACCGGAACGCGACCACTGGCGGACGCTACTCCGACACCAGAGTGGTGGCGCCATCCATCTCGTGGCAGGCACCGCCGGCGTCGGCGTGCCGACGATATAGGGGGTCGAGGACCACTGCGCGGAGACGGCCCGACGTCTTCCCTGCCGCGCCCGTGAAGTTGTCGACGATTACTGCCGTGTTCTGGTCCATGTTCTTACTCCTGATCTGTGGTGTCGGGTCCGGTCTCTGCTTCGGGGTCCGCGTGACGTGTCCAGCCGTCTTCCCCGCCGTGTCCGGTGGTGTGTTCCCAATACGATTCAGCGGCAGCGCCCTGGGTCGTGTGTCGTAGCTGCACGCTGTCCGCTGCGGCCCCGGAGAGAAGCGTTGTGCCGGTGATCTGGTCGGCCTCCACGGTGGCGGCAGGGCCGACAAGAATTTCGCGGCCCGTGATGCGTTCCCCGCCACGTGCAACGGCCACGGGCCTCCAGCGCCGGTTGATCCTTTCGCGCGGTACTTCCACGCTTGCGGTCACGCCGTCGCGGATCCGCGACCACCGGTCCTGGTTGTAAGTGAAGGCCAGGTCAGCTGGATCGTCCTGGTGTCCGGTGATGTGGCATTGCCTTTTATCGACCATAGCGGCGAGCCGGACGGTCATCGCCTGTACGTGCGGGTGCCACGTTGTCATCGCGCCAAGGCCCGGCATTCCTTCTTCCCAGATCTTGTATTCGGCGCACATCCCGGCGTAGAGCTCCGCGACGATGTCGGAATGTTCAAACCAGCACTCGGTGATCTGGGAGGTGTTCAGCTGGTATTCGCGGACGAACCAGTCCACCCATTGCCGCAGGGCAGTCCACGCAGCGGGTTTGTCTTCGGCGCTGATATCGCGCCAGCGGATCCCCATCCATTCCGGCGGGCCTTCGCCGAGTTCCGCTTCAATGTCCGGGTCCAGAAATGCCGGCAGCCCGACTCCCCCACCCCCGGTTGATAGGCCGGCCTCGTGTGCCCATGAGTCCGGGGCGTCTTCGTCGGCGTTGAACGGCTCGACGGTCCAGTCGGTTGCTGACGGTTCGGTGCTGGTGCTCATGGCTCTTCTCTCCGCGGTTCGGGCAGCAGTGCGTTGGTGAATCGTTGGAAGATTGCGTCGAGGGCGTCGGCTGCGGCGTGCGTGCCGGGCCTGCCGTTGGACCGCATCCATTTGTGCACGGCGACGTGGCACATCGGGCAGAGGTCGACGCTGACGCCAACGGAGTCGTTGCAGGCGGCGAGTTCGTAGTGGTCATGGTCAACGACGTGGCTTTCGATACGGTTGCTCTTTTGTGCACAGAGCCAGCAGGTCCCCAGGGTGCCCGTGGTGGTGCGAGGATCGGTCATGGTGTCCTTTGGTGATGTTTACGGGTCAGGATCCGGGTGACGACGGCGGTCGCACGGCGGCGGTTCCAGCCCCAGTAATCGCCTCGTCGTTCATCAAGGATCCTGTGCAGTTCTCGGTGATGTTCCCTGCAATACGGCAGCAGATCGGCGTCCGGCTCCTCAGCCCGGTAGGTGCCGTCATCGTTGATGTAGACGCCGTCATAGCTGGTGTGGTGCAGATCCAGCGTCCCCGCCACGGCCAGTGTTGTGCCGCAGACCTGGCAGGCCGGTTCGGCCCCGGCTGCGCGGCAGTCCCTGAACCAGCGCGTGCGGCGCCACGCCCAGGCACCCGAACGCAGGTATCCGGTGTAGGCGCGGCCCCGGGCCCCGGACTTCCGGGCCAGAGAGAAACCCATGGCTTATCCAGGGACTTCTTCGCTGATGCGCTCTTGCGTTCCTGCGGCCGTGGAGTCGGTCAGTTCAACCAGCAGTGAGCTGCTGAACTTCCTGATGCCGGCCTTGATGTCCGGGGCGTCGGGCCGGTCGATCCAGCGCGTCATTTTCAGCAGGAAAGGCCTGCCGTTGCGCCCGACGAACAAGCCATAGCCGAACGGCAGCCGGCGCAGCTCCGAGACGGTCATGACGTCCTTCTCCCGCTTGGAGGTGCTGGAGGAATACCCGTCGGAGGTGTGCGTGACAGAGCCTTCCTCCACAGCCCTGGTGCCGAGGAGCTTGACGAACGATTCGAGGTCTTTTTCGTTGCCCGAGCCGCCGAGCTGTATTTTCACCGTCGCGGAGTCGAACACGGCCTGCGCTTCTTCCGCTCCCCAGCCGCCGCGGGCCTGCGCGAGGGACTGCAGGACCACGAGCGGGCTGATCCCCAAACCGCCGCCGTCCGACATCAGCGTCACGAGCCCTGGCCAGGAGCTGGACATGTTCGCGATCTCGTCCAGCACCAGCGACAGCGGCGGATCGAGCCGGTTTCCCGGCAGCCGGATGGCCATTTCACGGGCGGTTTCGGTGATTTCGTCCATCATCGCAATCAGGAACGGCGCCATGGCCCCGCCGCCGGACTTCGTCCCGATCAGGTACAGGGTGCCCCTATCCCTGATGAACTTCGCCGGAACCAGTTCCTCCGCCGGGCCGGCCGGTTTCAGGGTTTCACGCACGAGCGGCACGGCAAGGCCGGCCAGTGCCCCTTCGACGCCGAACCAGCGGCTGCCGAGCATCTTCGGGTCCCCGTCAAGGATGGACTTGAGCGACTGGCCCCAGCCGAATGCGGCGTCCGGATGTTCGAGCAGGATCTTCTGCGCGGTCCGCGCGGTCGTCGGAGCGGTCCCCCACAGGTACAGCTCGTCAACGCTGTGCCCGCCGAGGGCTGCGGCGTGCAGCAGGGACTGGAGGATGGAGATCGCTGCGCCGGCCCATTCCTGGTTGGACCCGGACTTCCCCAGCCCGGAGGAACCGATCAGTGAGGAGGCCCGGCGGGCCGCGACCTCGGGCCGCTCGCACCCGGTGATCGGTGACCACTTCAGCGAGGACTTCGCACCGGTGAGTCCCTGCGGGTCAAACAACGTGCAGGGCCCGCCTTTTGAGCGCAGCTCGTGGGTGGCCGCGTAGTTGTCCGCCCTGGTCGAGGTGGTGATGCACGACCCCGGGGCGTCCAGGATTGCCGAGATCAGCAGGTGGAAGCCCTTACCGGAACGTGGGGGGCCGACTAGGACGATTGATTCCTCACAGGAGACCAGGACCGTCTGGGAGAGGACGTGCCCGATGCGGATGGATGCGTCCTCCACTGACGGCCGGCCCAGGGTGGGGCGGATGCTTTTGGCGCGTTCGAGGATTTTCTTCTCCCCGACCGTGTTCTTAATTTCCTTGATCTTGGCCAGCCCGTCACGGCCCATGACGTCCTTGACGAAGTACTCGTCCGAGAGTTTCCAGTCGTGCACCAGCTTCCATACGGTCACGCCGACGCCGACGGCCAGAACGACGAGCAGGATCATCCACACCAGGACTGCCCCGCTCTCCGGTCCGCAGCCGTCTGCCGTGGTCCCGTAGACGGAGGCGTCGGCAGGATTGGACGGGTTCAGGAATCCGAGCGGCTGGAGGATCGAGGGCAGGGTGGTGAAGGATCCGCAGCGGAAGGACGCGGCGATCTGCCCCGGCAGGTACAGCCCATAGAGCACCAGCGCGATCAGGCCTAGGGAAAGGACCGCCATCTGGGTCCCTTTATCCATCGCTTTCATGCTGCTGCCTCCCCGCCCCTGTTGGAGCGCATTTTGGCGTCGGTATCGAATACTGGCACTTCGGCGGTGGTGCGCTGGTTTTTCACGCTCACCGTCCGGTAGGGGCCGACCTTCCAGAGCCCGGTGCCCTGGGCGGAACGGTTTACGTCTTCGCGCTCGGCCCGGGTCAGGCCCAGCTCCCGCTCGGTCACTGCAAGGTTGGCTGTTTCCTGCCGGTAGATGACTTTCACTGTGGTATCGCCCAGCAGGGAGCGTGCCATCGCGGCCATTTTCGATCCGGCGTCCCCGGCAATGTCCAGGTCCCCGAGTTTGTGAATGATCAGGACGTTGAAGATGTTGTAGTCACGGGCGAGTTTCCACGCCTCCATCATCCGTGTCAGGGATGCTTCGTCGCTGACTGAGTCCCAGCCCTCCTCGTAGACGCAGAGCCTTTGTCCGGAGTCGGAGTTGGTGACCATGGATTCAGCCCATGACCCGGTGCAGGCGTAGGCGATTTTCCGTGCTTCTTTCGAGGCGCCGACGAGTGCCTTGGTGTTGACCGTGATGATCGGCAGTTCGGGGTCGAAGTTCGCTGTGGTTTCGCCGTCGAACATGCCTTTCAGATCACCCTGGGTGCAGCGGGAAAAAGCGTGCAGAAGCCTTTCGGCGGCTTCGGCAACGGAGCGTGAACCATCGGTGGAAACGCTCATCTGCCGCAGGTGCTCGATGAAGCCCGGCAACGTCGGCACACCCGGCGCAGCCGACTCCACCGCCAGATCCAGTGCCATCGACAGGGCTGTGTGTTCGGCGCCCTGCACGGCACGGTCCAGCAGGATTTCACCGATGGTCTGGAGCAGATTCAACCGCCTGGCGCGCACCATCGCCGCCCAGCGCAGATCCGTCATCGGTTCCCCGTCCGGCGTCACCGAGGGCCGGATGCCCTCATCCAGCGGGTTGACCCGGTCCGGCTGGCCCGGGCCGACCTTGATGGTGTGACCGCCCAGGAACTGCGCGACAACATCCCATTCGCCCTTACGGTCCGCGAGGATCAACGCCTTGCGTCCCAGCATCACCAGGCGGCAGACCACGGACTTCGCGCACGTGGACTTTCCGGAACCCACAGCGCCCATCAGGATCATCGACATGCCGGTGATGACCTTCGCCTCATACAGCTCCCACGGGTCAAACACGAACGCCCCGCCGCCGTAAACGTCCTCGCCGATGTAGGCGCCCTTGTGTCCCAGGTTCGCGCCGGCCAGGAACGGGTACGCCGTCGCAAAGGAAAACGCCGTCTCGCTGAACGGGCGCTGGCGGAGCCGGAAACCGCCGCGAAGATTGTTGATGCGCTGCTTCCCGCCGGTAGGGAATGCCTGCTGCGGAAAGCCGTCATCCCCGCCAGCCGTCTCAACCGACGCAGCCGCGACGGCACGGGCCCTGGTCAGGCGTTGCTGCGCCCTTGCCTGACGGGAACCGTTGGAGATATCCAGCATGACCGGGACCAGCCCGGACAGCCGGTTCGATTTTCCTCCGATGTGCTTCACAGCAGTCCCCTGCCCAGCGGCATGGCCGAGGCGACGAAGCCTTCGGCCTGTTGCCCGTATAGGCACCGGAGCTCCACCTGTGCGGCCGCGGCCGCGTTGCGCAGTTTGGTGTTGTTCACTTCCAGTTCCGTCGCGTCCGATGCCGAGAGCGTAACGTAGCCGCCGATCTTCAAGGCCCCGAAGCCGTCGGTGAGCTGCATTTCCCGGAACTCAAGATCAGTTCCTTCCAGCCGTTGCGCCCGGGAAATCGGCCGGCCCAGCCGGTGCTGAATATCGAGCCCGGAATCGTGATCGGCGAGGGAGGTGGTGATGTCCTTCATGGCCTTACTGACCGGGTATGGCTTGGCAATGAGGGTCACGGAGTGCCGGAAGTCACCGGCGAACACCAGTTTGGACATGAACCCGAGGCTGGCCTTCTTCCGTGGCCACTCCGAAACCCACCAGGTGCGGTGAATGCCCGTGTCCGTCTGGAGCGTGGACCACTCCGGCAGCATGACCATCGGCCCGGCAGAGGCCGGTGCGACACCGGCAAACGCTCCGGTCCGCTCCGAAATTTCCACCGCGGAGGCAGGGTCGGTTGCGCGCCGGATGCAGGCTGAGAGTTCCCGGGCGTTCATCCAGAACCGCACCATCGTCCCTGTCGGCGTCAGCGACTCCGTCACCGAGGAAATGGTGCCCGCCGCGAGGCTCATGAACCCGGCGAGCCCGCCGCCGTGGGCCGTGATCGATTTCTCCAGTTTCTTCCGGCTCAACACGACCACGACCCAGCCTTCGTGGTGCATGATGCCGCGCCCGTTGGATACCAGGTCCTCATAGGCGTGGGACGCGAACGAGTTGATGTTCGCGCCCGAGAGCGGCACCAGTTCCCCGTCCCGGACCACCCGGGGAGCCTGCGCGCCCTTGGTTTTGTAGTAGTCCCGGATCTTCGCCCCGGACACCACCGACGTCTGATCGGTCAGCTGCAGGTACTCGACGCCTTCCTGGGTGGAGAGCGCGGTCAAAACGGATGAGAAAGCCTCGGTGCGGTTGATCTGCTCGTCTTCGGACTCAAGTGCGAAAGCGTTCATGGATTCGACCTGGGCGGCGATGATGCCGTACTTGTTCACCGGGTCATAGACGAACGCTTCCCCGCCGGGCAGCTCATAGCAGAGCAGTTCGTTCAGTTCCCCCGGCAGCATCAACCGCTCCGGTGTTCCCGGCACGATCTGGCCCTTCTTGCCGATCGTTGAACGGTAGGCCGGAGGCTCCCCATCTGGTTCCGGGGCTGCATGGAGTGCACCGTGGGTGTGTACCGGCGCGGGGGCAAGGTCCAACGGTGTTTCGGTGCGGGTCGCCCGAAGGTACTTCCCCTGGCCCGTGCCCTTGCTCCACCGTCCGCCGACCCACCGGAGCCCCCACTGCAGCGTGGAGGTCCCGTGGAACCTCGTGCAGCACACCGGCCCGGTGATCAGCAGCATGGTCCCGCCGATCAGCCAGCCGAGCGGGAAGCCAAACACCAGGACCGTGACCACGATGGCCACCATCGCGATACCGAAGGTGATGAGCTGGTGCATTTCCAGCCCGAGCACGACTCCCCTCTTGGTTTCGCGCCCGAACCGCACATCGTGCCAGCCGAGCTCCTCTTCCATTACTACGCCTGCGCTCATCAGCGAAGCACCTCTCCCCGAAAATCGTTGGTTGTATTCATTACCTGCCGCGCCCGATCCGGGCCGGCATCCGCGCGATCCTGGAACTTATTTGCCGTGTGCTGCGCAATGCACTGCCGCCGTGGCGTTCGAAGCGGCGCCCGGCGGCGGACCCGATCCCGGAGCCGCCGCCGATGATCCCGTCCCCTGCCCCGCCGGTCAGGAACGCCATGAACTTCATCGTCAGCACGGGCATGACAGCGGCCATGAGCAGGCACAGGATCCCGGCCAGAAACTGGAACGTCGTGTTCGACGTCGCCGAGATCACGAACCCCATCTTCAGCACCAGTGCAGACAATGGTTTGGCTATCAGCAACGCCAGAGCCGTCGTGCCGAAGCCCTTGAAAATGCCCTTCGCTGCTTCCAGCGGCTGGCTCATCGCCGCGATCGGCAGCAACGAGGCCAGCACGATCAAACCCAGCATCCGGAACACCATGAACGCCGCCAGCAAAAGCGCAATGATCCAGATCACGAAGATCAGGATGACCGGGACGAGAATCGCTCCCGGGTTGTTCTGGTCTTTCGCCAGAGCCCACTGCTGGTAGTTCTCATCCAGCACCACGGACTTTGCGGCCGGATCCCAGGAGAGGCCAAACAACGCCAGCACCGTGGTGGTGACCGCGTCCTCGCCGTCGTTGTTCCCGGCAGCCAGGATGTACACGGAGATGTTGTCCATCACCTGGATCAGGGTGAACATGATCCCGGCCAGAATGTAGGTCGCCGGGATCGCGAACACCGCTGTGGCGCCGGCCCGGATCAGGCCGACAGTGGAAGAGCGGAAGAGACTGACAACAACCTGCGCGGCAACAAGAATGACCATCACCGGGGCCATGACCTGCACCAAAAGCGTCAACATGCCGGGATACACCACCGTGGTGACCTGGCCACCGACATGGGTGTTGACCGTCCCGCCGATCACAGAGACCCACCAGTTCGAGTTCATGTCCGTCGAACTGAAAGCGCCCTTGATCACATCGAAAACGCTCGCCGCGAAACCCTGGATCCCGCCGTCGAAAAACTTCTGGATATCCTCTGCCGGCCCCATCGGTGCCAGCGCCGCGAACCTCACCGGATCAGCCCAGCCCCAGCAAAGCACCGGCGGCCGCCGCGACCGGTGCCGGCGCCAGGGAATTCGTTGTAGCCCAGAACACCAGCCCGCTGACGGAGCCGATCACCGCGGCGCCCAGCAAACCCCAAACCAGGATCATGAAGCCCGTGGACTGCGCACCGGACATCGAACCCAGCTTTCCCGCCACCAGCAGAACGACACCGATAATCAGCACGATCACCAGCAAAACGATGCAGGTCACCATCACACCACCGGCAATATCACGCAGCACCGGCAACCACGGAGCCGTGTTATTGGCAGTGACCTTCGGATCAATCCCCTCTGCCGCAACGGAAGTAAAAACACTCTTCAGAACGCTCATCGGATACATACCCTTCAATCAGTTCTTGCACTCGGATGTGGTGCGCGGTTTGTAGTCTTTTTCAACATCCCTACTCCCCAGGACCTTGACGTCCTGGCAGGGGTCAGGGGTGAGATTGTTCGAGGTGCAGTCCGGTCCTGTGGGCGTCCACCGGAATCCTGTGACCCGTATTTGGCCCGCCCCGTTCTTGTCGGCGTTGATGATCGGCGTGGCATCGGCTTCGGTCAGGAGCGCCGTCGCGTACCGCTTGATGTCGTCGTCGGAGAGATTATTGGGAAATATTGGGCCCAGCTTTTCGACGGTGTTCGTGCACGTGGATTTGGCGGGTTTTTTGGTGATCTCGACGGTTGGTTGTTGCGCCTGGGCGGGCATGAGGTTGAACTTCCCGAGACCTGAACCCCAGAAGATCAGGCCGCCGACGGATCCGATGATCGCGGCACCGAGGAAGATCCTGCCGGACCACATCAGTGACTTGGACTGGGCGTTGGATAACGCTGTCATCTTGCCGATCACGAACAAGGTCACTGACACGATCGCGGAGATGACGACCAGCACGATACAGCCGGTCAGGAACTGTCCCGCGAAATCCCGGAGCCCCGCCAGATAATCCGGCCCCTGGTCCGGGTTCACCGGTTCCGGTGCCAGCGGAAGCCGGCTGAAGCCGGTGGCGATCTTCTCAAACATTGGTTTCCCTTCCGCCGGCAAACTGTTGTGCTGCCGGCATGTCTATGGAAGGTTCATTGCCCTGTCCTGCAGGCGTGTGTCAGAGCACAAGAGAAGACGGCCCCTGCACCGGCGGCTAAATGCGCCAGGTGCAGAGACCGTCCGTGGAGGATGGGGTGTGAAGCGGGTCTCAGCGTTTGAGCTGCAGCGGCCTGATAATGTCTCCCAGCCACGGTGCGCCCGGTTCGAGGCGGTTCAGGTGTACCCGGTAGTCGCCGTCGTTTGTCGGGACGCTCGCCCATACGAAGTACGGGTTGGACCGGTCCTCATCCAGCCGCGGCTGGCCGGTAACCGAGGTGGCCGTGAAGTACTTCAGATCAGCGCGGGACCATGCCTGCTGTGCCCGGGGGGTCAGCAACGGTTTGATCCGTGCCTGCCACTGGGATGAGGTCAGGGTGGTGGCGGTGAACGCACGCATCACATCATCGGCCGCGACCAGCGCGGCACGTTCGGCATCAGCGTTCCATGCCGGCTGGGCCGTCTCGACACCCTGCCCCTGCATCGGCGGGGCCGGATTGCCGGTAAACGGCGGCGATACAGACGCAGACGCCGACCCGTTGCCCGGCGCCGGTTCCCCGGTGATCCCCGTTACCGTTCCGGTGGGCTGCGCGGCAGTTTCCGGAGGTGAGGTGACGTCCACGACCGGCCCGCCCCCGCAGCCGGTCAGGAACACCAGCGCAAGGGCTGCGCCGAGCACGGCAGCTGGCATTGCCCAACGGTCGGGCTTCCGGGCGGCTGTGGTTTCGTTCGTCATCATGGTCATGTCCGTTCCGTGTTCATCCGGCTTGGGTTCAGCCGGCTTTGGGCAGGTGCAGGAAATTATCGGGTGCACTGTTGGCCCGTTTGATCGTGTAGTACTTGTGATCGTCCGGCGGGAACCCGAAGTTATAGCCTTCCTCGATGAAGGAACCGTCCTTGAGGACTTCCTTCACAATGGCAACGTGCCCGTAGCCTGCGGAGGAGGCATTCGCGTTCGAGGGCCCGTACCAGACCACGGCACCGACAGTGGGTGTCTTATCCACCGGCCAGCCCTTGTTCTCCCACGCTGCCCTGTAGTTACGCGCATCACCCAGGACGTTCCCGTCCGGACGGAAGTTGCCGTTCATGATCTTCCACGGCGCTTTGACCACACCGAACTGCTGATTCAGCCGCCACATCACAAAGTCCACACACTCACCGTGGAAGGCGTTGAACTCGGACTGGGACCCCGCCGGGCAGCCGGCGTAGCCGCCATTGGCGTTCAGGACGCAGTGCGGCAGGTCCTTGAAGGGGTAATCATCATTCCCGCTGGAAGTGCCGGTGGCAAGATCACACTTCCCCGATCCCTTGTCCTCGCCGGCAGTGACAGCGTCGGTGCCGTCCTTGGCCGCGAACTCGTTCGCGAACTGCCTGATCCGCGTCACGTACTGGGCGGTTTCACCGTTGTCCGGGATCCCGCCGACAGCGGTCACCCCGCCCCAGCCCGCGTTGTAGCCGGCCAGGGCAAGATCCACCGGGTCCCCGGCGAACCCCGAGGCCTTCGCCTGCTGCAGCAGCTCCCCCATGAACTTCCCCTGGGCGCTGATACCGGCCTGCGGGTCGAACGGGTCTTTTCCCTGCCCGTAGCTCGTCCATGTGCCCGGCATGAACTGGGCGATGCCGCGGGCCCCGGCATGGGAGACGGCCTTGGGGTTGAAGTTGCTTTCCTGCCGCAGCTGCCCGGCAAGGATCGGCGCCGGGATACCCGAGGCCTTCGCGGCTTCCCTGATCGCCTCGACGTACTCCGCCGGGACCTTACCGGCGGCCAGGCCGGCCCCGGGCAGAGGTGCCACGCACGAGGACGGGTCCGTCGAGGCGCCAGCCCTGGCGCCGGACACCGCGCCGAGGACGACAGCGACCAGCAGCGACGCCGCGAACAGGATCGTGATGAAGAACGCGCCCCCGGCCCGGCTAAGCATCTTCATCGGTTGCCGCCCAACACCACAACGCACCACGTCAAAATGACGGCGATCACGGCGATACCCAGCACGGCCCGTGTCAGGGCACTGCGTGAAAACCACGCCGCCGCTCTGCCCCTGCCCGTTGTCCGGTCAAAGCCCGTGGCACTGTCCTGGGGCGCCGCGGCGTCCACCGTGTCCTGTATGGCCCCGAGGATCCTCTGACGCGCCGCACGCCGGGCCAGACGCTTCTGTTCACGCTTGCCCGGCTGCTTGGCGGACATCATGTCCTCCAGCTGCGCACGCTTGGCGGACATCATCTCCTCCAGCTGCGCACGCTGCCCGGGACTGAATCCGTCCTCCTGCCGTCCGGTGCCGTCCATGTTGAAAGTCATGCTCTCCCCGTTGCCTGTTGCCGGTGTTGTCACTGGTGGTTCGCTTCCGGACCCGCTCAAGCTGTCTCAACACCTTCCAGGACGGTCCGGGCGACCTGCAGGAGCCAGTGCGCCTCGACCACGTACTGCCGGCAGGTGTTCAGCGAGTACCCGGTCACCTCCGCCATCGATGCGGCAGTGACCTTCCCGAACCCGCCGGCACGGACCACCGCGACGGACAACGCACGCGCCCACGAACCGTCCTCGTTGCCCTCCACCGGCAGACACCCCAGCAGCGTCCCGACGGTCACGGGGTCCCCGGCGGACCGGGCTGCCACAGCCTTGCGGACGACGTGGGCGCACCGGACGACTTCCCGGCGGGAATCCCGCAGCGCCTCCTGCGAGATGCCCAGCGCCGCAGAGGCTTTCGGCACGCTGCCCTGATAGACCATCCACAACGCCGCGACCCGGCGGAACGAATCCGGATTAGCCACCAGCTTCTCCGTCAAAGCCAGGATCTGCCGGGACTCCGCACTGGCCGCCAACCGCTCGACAACCTCTTGGGCGAAGTCATCCTCCACGAGATTCAACGCCGGGTCAGGCCCGTCGGATTCACCCTCCAGCCGGCCCTGCAGCCGGCCTTTGGCCCCGGCCCGTTTCGCGTGGTCATAGGCCCGGCGCTTGGCGATCGTCAGCACCCAGCCCTGCACATGCCCCAGCTCCGGATCAAAGGAACCTGAGGCCTTCAACGCCGACTCCGCCGTGTCCGCCACGACGTCGTCCACATCCTGCCCCAACCCGAAACCGGCCAGAATATTCCACACGGCCCCCCGCGTCTTCGGATGCATGACAGCCTCCGCGATTCGCGTCTCCATGCCAGTGATCCCCCTGCCCTGACCAGCCGACATCAGACCTGAACACCGCCGGAGACCGTGCGTGGACGCTCAAGAACCCGCGGCCCGCTGCGCTTCGCGGCCCTCTCGGCCCGCCACGCCGCCAGCTCATCCCCGCTCATCGGTGCCGGCTCCAAAACCGTCGCGGCGACAAGGTATTCCGTCCGGCACGCCGGGCAGTGATCCGCCGCGTACTGGCCATGATCCGGCTTCGGACACGGGGTATCGCCCGGCCCCAGCAAGCCCCTGGACCGCGTCACCACGGCGAACCCGGCAGCAGCCGTTGCGCCGCCGGCAGCGGGCGCCGCTGGTCCGGAACCGGCCGGTGCTGGTGCGAACCGGTCCGGGTCGTTGAGAACGCACTTGACGATGAACGCCGACGGATTTGAAACCTTCGCCGTCGCCCTGGACAGCGCCTCATCGATGACCCAGACCAGCTTCTCGGACCGGCACGGGCCAAGGACCGGCTCCAGCCGGTGCTTGAGCCCGGCCAAGTCCACTCCCCGATGCTTCGCAGGCTCATCATCAATCACCGTCACCGGAACGACCTCAGCGGCAGGTGCCGTTTCGCGCCCGGACTGATGATGATGACTTAAGTCATCATGAGGTTCCTTAAAGGAGGCGTTTACACAATTTGCACTTAGGTCCGACGTATTTTGCACTTTGGTGGAGCCTAAGTGCAGATTCTGCACTACTGGTTTTCCGGAGTTTTTGCCCTGCCCCGTGGACCTAAGTGCAGATTCTGCACTACTGGTTTCTTGCGGAACTTGCCCACTGGTTTCCTCCAAGGAAGGCTCACGTGCAGGCCCCTCATCGGGCCTAAGTGCAGATTCTGCACTACTGGTTTCTTGCGGAACTTGCTCGGTCAGGTTCGCTAACGCTTCCTTGCGGAATCGCTCGGCTTGAGCCTTGCGTTCCTTTGTGGACACCGCACCCCGCCACACCGGCGACGCATGCTTCCTGTTCTCCAGAAGCAGGAAGAACAGGTTCGCCGCCCGCGAGCCGTCCTGGTGGTGGTTCCGCTCGCACACCACCAACCCCAGCTCGACCAGTTCCTTGATAGCGGCCACCAGGGAGCGTTGAGACAAGCACGTCTTGTGGGCCAGATACTCGTACGAGGGGAAGAGATAGCCGTCGTCGTCGGCCGCATCAGCCATGGTCACCAACACGAACTTGGCTCCCTGTCGAAGCTCCTTACTGAATGCCCATGTCAGGGCTTTCGAACTCACAGGATGCCTCCGATCTCTGCTCGTCTGCGGGCACGGTCTGCGTTGATCTCATCAAGAAATTCTTGGGGCACCGCCCTTTCGTGGGCGGTGTTCCCCAGCTGCAGGCACAATGCCTGGTCGTGTCCGGCCTCCGCCACGGCGGCGCTGTCCGGCAAGGACGTGCTTTTCACCAGGCCCTTCACCATCAGCTCGGCCAGAGCGGCCTGGACCCTCCCCTGCGGCTCACCAGTCAAATGTGAGAGATACTCGTGGCTGAAGACGACAAGGCCGGCATCGTCTGCGTCATGTGCAAGCCTCAGAAGAACATTCCACGTCTCCGCGGATACCTCCTTCTCAAACGCCCATGCCATAGCTTTTGTGCTCACGCGTTGGTACCTTCCTTCAACACTGCACCGGCAAACAGGGCAGGCTGGGTGGCTTTCAAATCGTTCAGGCGGGTCCGCCCGGTCCGCCCGGTCCGTTCAGAGACGTTCAGGAATTTCGCGGCGGCCTTGCCTGTCGGCTGGGTGCCGGCGCTCAGCTGGGCGCCCACCCATTGCTCCAGATCCATAGCCTTCGGCTTCCGCCCGACAACACTCAGAGAAGGCCGGGGTGAAACATTAAGGGCAGGAACAGGGGCAACATGGGACGTCAGCCCATCGCTGGAGGTTTCAGCCGGTACTGCGGGAACTGATTCCGTGGACGGCGCAGTGGCGGCACCAACAGGAACAGGCACGGCAGGCTCATCCTGTGTGACGGGCAGGGACGCCCGTACGGCCTCACCAGCTGTGCTTTCGGCGGCAAGCCATGTAGCCGGCACATGGGCTATCTCAGCCTCGGGCAGAGGCTCACCACCGCTACCAGGGCCATCCGGTGCAGTGCCGACAGACCCTACGGTCAGTTTGGCGGCAGGCTCCCCTGCGTCCGGCCTGCCGATCACCAAACGGCCCAGCTGCTCTGTAGCTGCAAACACGGCCAGCGGAGCCAGTGAAGCAATCGCCGCACCAATGATCTGCTGACCGAAGTCCGGGTGCGGGATCGACAACGCGTGGGCCGCATTGGCCACCATGGAAAACACCGTGAACCCGCCCAAGGAAATCCAGGACGCCCACGTCCGCTCCCCGCGGTGCCGGTGGATCAACACCGCCAGCGTGTAGGCAAGGATTGCGACGTCGATGAACACCGGGACAGCCCAGCGCAGCCAGACCGGCAATCCGGCCCACGCCGCGACCTCATGCAGGCCAGTAAAGGAGACCATGAACGAGGCCACAGCCAGGAACCCGACGAGGCAAACGGTCAGCCACAGAGTGGCCATGGAATCCGGATTGATCCGGTCAGTCTTACGATCTATCCCGGGCGTCATGACGCAATCCCCTTAGTCAAATATTCCGTGTCAAGGAGCGGGAACTTACTTGTCAGCTCAACCACTGCCTGTACACTGAATCCGTTGATGAAAATCTTCTGTTTCGTAGATGTTTGTTTGGAAACAGCCCCTGGGAGTCCAATCCGGGGCTGTTTCCGTTTAAGGCCTGCGCTTCCGGGAATGCAGTGCATCCAGGAACCTCCCCAGCTCATCCACCGCATCCGTGACAACGGCAGTCAACGCCACCGCATCATCGACATCGCCGGAGAGCACCTTGACGTCAATAGCCGTCAGCACGTGGGACAACGCCAGGACTCCGCGGGAAGCGTCCGCAGCCAGCTCCGTCAACGTCTCCGCGTCCGAATCCTCATCAACCGTCAGCGTCGTGGGATCCAGCGTGATCTGCCCCGCCAGCTTGATCACCAGCGGCAACGGCGAATCCATCGACCCCGTCAAACGCCGCGCAGCATCCTTACGCTCCCGCGCCGGCCGCGACGTAAACGACGACGGCGACAACGCCGCGATCCCCATCTCCGACGGCGACATATTCAACAACTCATCACTCAACGGAACATCCTCAAACGTGCCGCGCTCCGGCTTCCTGGGCCGGGCAGGGGCTGCCGGGTAGGACTTGCCATCAAGGCCCACGACGTTAGCCTCTGCAGGTGGCACATATGTGCCACCTGCAGAATTGTCCGCGACTTCGATGGCTCGCCTGCTGCTGGCAATATCGCGCTCAATGGTCGTATGGCTAGCCTGAAGGGCGGAACCGATCGCCCGCGTACTCATGCCCGCCTCACGCATCGACATAACCACTGCCTGCCGCTCCTCACGGGGCGGCTGCAACGCCAAAGACCCAAACTCACCCTGGCAATACGCATCCCACGAGCTGTATCCCATAGCGGCCCATGCTCTCCCTTGATACGCCGTAATGATCAGCGTGTAGGAATGCTCCAAAGCAACCTTGATCTGACGGGTAAGCTCTCGCGCACTTTGTGCATCCAGAGAAGAGGAATGTGATCGGCCGCATCCAGGGCCCGCCACATCCACCCCAGCCGGCCGCTCCTCGGTCAACGAGTCTGAAAACGACGTCTGCCGTTCACTGCTGGTCATATGAATCCCCTTCAGTGCTCAGGCGTCGGCTGGTCCAGTCAGAACGATACACGCCTGTAGTGAACATGTGCAACGCCTGTAGTGAGCATGGCTTATTCATTTAGCAGGTGCTGAACGGACGTTACGATGAATTGGCTCCGTTGCTCTTCCCTGGATCGGCGCTGGAGGGTGAGACGTAATGCTGACAACACGGCTTGGCCTGGTCTGCCTGGCGTTCCTTGTACCGACTGCAGCGCTATCTGGGTTCGCGGTTGTCATGGCCCGCAAGGTCGTTAAGCGGGGCCCAAAGGACTACCGCCGAGCCGAATTGACAGATGACGGACGAGGAATCCGCATCGATCTGGACGACTACACCAAAGCCCCGGGCGACTTTGGGGTGTTCGACCCTGCGGCCGCGAGCTACACGAGAGTCGGCGAGGTTACGCTGATCGATGAGGATCAAAAGTGCGTGGAGCGGCGGATCGATCCGCCTGGCTCCGGTCCGGAATGTCTGGGACCACTGGTCGATTGGACCCCCGATGTGTTCTTCGAACCGTCTGCGGTCGGCGGACGCTACGAAGAGGTGGACATCCCCACCTCCTACGGTGCGGCGCCGGCATGGCTTTTCGAACGTGAGAACACCGACGTATGGGTGATCCATATCCATGGAAGCTGGACCGACCGCGCGATCATGTTCCGCGACGTGCACGCTTTCAGTCCCTTGGGATTCACCTCCCTGGTCCCCTCATTTCGCAGCGACCCGGAGGTCAGCCCGCCACAGGCCGAGTCGAGCCACCTGGGGCAAACCGAATGGCATGACGTGGAAAGCGCCGTGGCCTACGCCGTAGCTCATGGGGCCAGACGGATCATCCTCTCCGGCTGGTCAATGGGCGGGACCATTGCCCTGCTTACGGCGGAGCGCAGCGCATATCGGGAGCAGATCGCAGGGATTGTTTTGGTGGGGCCCGTCACGAGCTGGCGTAAGACCATCACAGCAGGGGCGGTGCGGGCCGGCGTACCGGCGATCGGGGCCGGGCTCGTCGTGCGTCTGTTGCAGGCTCCCCTATTTGCGAAGATGCTCGGGCTACAGGAGCCGATCGACTTCGATGCACTTGAATGGGTCGATGTGCCTGACCGGGTGGCCGTCCCGACGCTGGTCTTGCACTCCAAAGCGGACCAAGAAGTTCCCTGGGAGATCTCGGCCGCGTTCCAACGGGCGAATCCTGGCACCGTCACCCTGATTCCGTTACCTGAGGCGCATCATACTCAGGAGTGGAACGCATCGCCTCACGCTTTTACCAGCCAACTGACCGGATGGGTCAACAGGACGATCGCGACTGGCCAAAGCTAGACACGCGCGTCCAGCTTGGCTTCAATTCGAGCGATCCTGTCCTGCCTCGGTTCCGGGAACGTAATCAAGTTGCCGCGCTCGTAGTTGTGCAGAACAATAAGGCTTTTGTAAATGCCATTTTCGAGCGTCTCATTTAAAAGATCCCACGCGGGGCTGAGGCGTGACCGGTCAGCATTAACTCGGATCCTTAACGCAGTGAGCCAGAAAGCATCGGCCGTCCAGAGACGCACCCTAGCGAGCTGCTTTGAGAGGAAGAGAATGAGCCAACCAGCAGCCGTTACAGAGAGGCCGCTATAGAACAGTCGATCCCACCAGGACCCGATATCTAGGGCTAGGGCGTGCCAGGGCGTGAAGTGGAAGAGGGCCACATAGGCGATATGACAAGAGCATGCCGCCGCAACGATGAGCAGCCCTATCGTGAATGCGGCGTACAGGCCCTTAGCCTTGTGACGCAGCATGTAGACCGCCCTAAGCACGGTAAACAACAGGGCGATCATGTACATACCGCTATAGACAACTGTTGGGAGCTGGTCCAGCCGACTAACAATGAAGCTCGCTGCCGTTGGAGCTTTATCCTCAATGAGCGCGAAGCTGAAAGCCATGACGGGAAGGATAAGCAGCGGCGCGTAGTAGGTCCATCTGACTTCGTCCACGTTCGCCAAGCGGCGCACGCTGTCGTTAAAGAAGAAGATTGCCAGCAGCGCAAAGCTGCTTTGGAGCAGATTTGTGACGTTGATTCCGCCGAGGGCACTGTCAAGGTCCTCTAGTGGCGTGACGGTTCCCAGCACATAGAGCGCAGCGAGGCCGAACACTGACGCCAGCCACGAAGCGCGGGCCTCCTTCATCTTCACCATGGCAGGGATCCGTAGGAGGCATAGGGCACTTAGCAGCGCAAAAAGCAGTAGTCGCATGGCTCAGCAGAGGAACGGATCGGGATCGGACGAGCTGTTCCCGCGGGTCTTCTTCGACATCTCGAAAGCGAAATCCTCCACCCAACGTTCTACGGGATGATTCGGAACGGCTCGGCAGCTGATGTTAATTGCGTCGGCGGTTTCCCTCAGCATCTCTTCCGAGAGGGACGGCAGAGCCAAGGGAGTTTGAAAGCTCTCCAAATAGATGTGTCCAAGCTCATGATAAATGCAGTGAAGTTTGTATTGCAGCGAGTTCTGCGGGGGAAAATAGACGTTGATGCGATCTTCAAATTCAGCTTTGAAGGCAGTCAGCGCTCCCCAAGACTCCTTGTACTCGATCAGATTGATCGGCTTCTCACAGAGCACGGTCAGGCGCTCAACAACTTCCTCCATCGATGTCGTGCCAACTCCGCATAACTCACGAACCTTTTCCTGGACCGGCGGGAGAGCCATTCACTCGTCACCGTTCATCGATGCATCGATAATTTTGGTGATCGTCCTCAGAGTTTCCGGCGAAGTCGCTCCCAGGTTTCTCGCGGCGAAATTCTTCACCTTGAGCTTTCGCATCTGGACAAGAAAGTCCATCCGCGCTTCGACCTCGGGCGGAGTCTCACTGTTGAGATCACACAGATAAGTAGCCGGCACGTCAAAAACGAACTCAGCGATGCCCTTTAGGAGTTCTTGATCTGTCACCAGGCTGCCAGTGCCATTGATCAAGTAGGACCAGCGGGTTCGCGACAGGTGGATTCCGTGGGTAGAAAGCGCTTCCTGGACATGAGGGTAAGTCAGCGCAGTGTTGTTGTCGGACTCCCAGATATCCACCAGGATGCCCATGCGATCCGCTAGCCGCTCTTTCTTCTGTTGCTGCGTAAGAAACACGCTGCGGCCCCCGTTTGCCATCGTTAAAGCTCCTTCAGCCAAGGTCAGCTGCTTGTGGTGTAGACCGCCGCATAGGGCAGGCTGACAGCTGACACAAAATGTTACCTGATGCCATCCGGAGCGTACAGGCAGTGCGCAACTATTGAGTTGTGCATGTGCGGAGCATGTATGCAGGCTGTCGCTTGCTTGCTCTCTGGGGGTGCGATCGCCGCCATCGCGACACGTTCTGTATATCTACAGGTTCTCTTAAGCCGGGGTTAGGGTGGTCTACATGGAGGAATACCGCGCACCCAAGCTGATTGGGAAGAGGGCACCACTGAACTGTCTGGTGCTCCCAGACCAGCATTACCGAGCCTGGATGGCGATGCAGCGGTACAACATGTCCTTCGGCGAGTATGTCGGCGCACTGATCGACCGCGCGGCCGGGCTCCCCAACAAGCTTGACGGCATGCACCAGGAGGCCCTGGCTATCGATAAGGCCGGTTAGACGAAGTTAAGGCCCGCTTTCGCGGGCCTTAACTTCGAAAATTCCGGGGTTGTTTTGAGGAGAATGAATGAGCGATCCAATACAGCACCCAATCTCGAAACTGGGATTCTTCCTCGAGTACACCAGTCCCTGGCTTATTGAACTCAGCGAAGCTGCCGCCACCTTAGAACAAGCCCGCAGCAAGCCACACGTCCTCACCGATCATAATGTGTCCGAAACTCGCAGGGTTTACACCGAGCAAGCGGAGGATCTGACCCTGTTCGAGGACACCTCGGCCCGTTGGGCAGCCCAGGCCAACCTCACCGCTGAGCAGCGCGCAGGGCTTGCCACGCTGGGAAGCAACCTCGTCCAGTTGCGGCACCTCAACACATCCATCCTGGAACTCACTGACTACCTTGAAACACGCACCATTGAACGTGTCCTGGCAACCCCGGACATCGAACTGGGCCTGAGCGAATTCCTGAAACACTTCAGCGGCCAGCGCCCAGACACAACGAACTGACGGCTTACCGCCACTGACCGTTCCGTTGTTGCTCACGACCCGTCACCGAACCAAAACGCCGGCTTGCAGTCACCAACGGCGCGGTTGAGGTCTCGTACCGGGACCACGTCCTGCAAATGGGTGAGCGCCGCCTACAGGAACTCGCAGCCAAAACCGCACTACGTCCCGACCATCGGCATGTGCAAGTCAGAGAATCCAATTCCCACACATGCGTGACACCCGCCAATCTTTTTATTTAAATTCGCTAGCGTCCGGCGTGTCACCCGCCAACCTTTTTATTTAAATTCGCTAGCGTCAATCACATGGCAACTCGACAAGGCCCTGGACGCCCTCCGCTTCCTGGAAGCAAGGACCGCCACACCGTGGCAGTGAAGCTTGACCCCGAGCACTGGGTGAAGCTGCAAGCAATCGCTGATTCCGCGTGCAGCAAGCCCGGACCACTCACCACCGAGCGCGTCATTGAGTGGATCGAGAGTTTCGACTTCGCTCAGCTAGGCCCAAGACCAGTCCAAGAGGAGGCTTTCCGCGTGGCCTCTTAAAAGAAAAGGCCCGCACTAGGCGGGCCTTGACTGCTAATCAATCGGTAGCCAGAAACTCTGATCCCGGCAAGTTTCTTAGTTTCCAGCTACTTGAACAACAGCGGCATTTTCATGTCCGCTCCTGTTTAGGAATGACTCCATCATACACACACACCCTTTTTTGGGTACCGCTGTGCCCACCGACACGCGCGGCGTTTCGGACAAATCTTCAGTCCATGTCCAGGCATGGACTGCCTTGGCGCCGCTCATCGCCGGCTCCCCCATCATGCGGTTTTGCGCCTTAGCCATTGATGGATCGGTATGACGCAGAATCCGATGTACGACCTTGACGAGGCGTTGTTCGAGCCGGGCTCATGGCGGGCCCTGGACGCCTCGAACGTGGCTGTGCCTGGTCTACTTGCCGGTTCGCTGGATGCTGCCCTCGGCTGGGTCGGCACCCGTGCTATCGCAACGGTGTTTGGCCGACTGCGATCAGACTTCCGGGTGGTCGACGTTGACCTGTCCGGTAATCGCGGTGACGCTGTGACCGACCTTGTGGCCGACTGGGCCGTCAAACACAGCCGTTGGCACCTGGTGCGCCCTTCCGGCGGCGCGGTCGGTCGTCACCACGTATTCATTCACGTCGATGTCGCCACACTCCCGGCCCTGCGGGAGTACGTCGCGCAGCTGCGCAAGAGCTTCCACGTCAACACTTCCAGCATTGATGTGCGTACGGCGGTCCGCCCGCTGAGCGCCCCGCACCGTACCGGTGCGACCACGACTGTTCTGGGCGGTGCTCGGGTCCTGCGGGAGGCGCTGCGGTCCTGCCCGGACGTCCCTGCCGCGAAACGCACTGGGCGACGGAACCATGGTGACATAGCGCGTGTGTCCCAGCGTTCCCGATCCTCCGTGTCCCAGACGGCCGCGCGCGACGGATCCGGTTCCTGGCTCCGCGCGGCACTCCCCTCCCCCGTCCCAGGTGGCCGCACTTTGCCGGATGTCTGGGACGAGTACCTTACACACGGGACCCGCCCGGTGATCGGCGGCATGGACCATTCAGGGTCGACGTTTGAGCTGATCGCGACAAAGAAGATGGTGGTCGCCGGCTACACACCCGCACAAGCCTGGAACGCCGTGTCCGCCGCGCACCCGTCCGCGATGCCCAAAGCCTGCCTGAACCAGAAACGCTGGGTGAACAACGTCTGGAACCACTGTGTAGAGGACCTCACGACGTTCTTCGCAGAGGACCCAACGGCGGCCCGGTCAGCTGATCAGGCTTCACCGGAGGTGCTGGCCATAGTGGACGCTGCCAGGCGGCGACTGCACGTGCTGCTGTGGGAGTACCCGGTCCGACGCAGAGACACCCTCGCCACCGTCGCGCACGCCGTCCTGGACAGGATCGAACGGACCGGTGTACTCCGTGTCCCGGTTCCGGAGAGAAACCTCGTCCTGGACACGGGCATCGCTTCCCGCCCTGCGATCCGCGCAGCCCTGCGCTTCATCGACGGCAAGCTCGGCACCTTGCACAGGGACACCTTGAATCCCGCATCGCCTGAGACCGGCAGCTTCGAGTTTGAACTGATTCCGGCACAGGGTACAGCTGTGTTGGAATCCTCCCCACCTCGTAGTCACGCCCCCCTCCCCCGCTCCTCCACCTGGCTGCCCCTGCCTCCCACCGCACGGCGCCTCTGGCAAACACTCCGCCAGAACGGGCCCTCCGCGATTGCCACCCTCTGCCGTTCCGCTGCCTTGCCCGAGCTCCTGAACACTCCTGCCAGCCCCAGCACCCTCCGTACCGGACGCTCTTCGCTCACGGCTCTCGCGGCCGCCGGCCTTGCCCTCTGCGACGACGCCGGTACATGGAGTGCCACCAGCACGGTTGCCCCTGAGCACGCAACAGCTGCTGCGGAAGAAGCTGACCGGCTCGAAGAGCAGATTGACGCCGAGCGGCAGGCATACCGCCAGCGGCAATCAGGAACGTGGGCGGCACAGCGCCGCCGTGCCCTAGCCAAAGACCACGCCCGTTACCAAGCCTGGTGGGACAACCTGCCGGAGGAAGAACGCCGGAAACGCCAGGAATACCACGCCCGGGCCTTCCAAAGGCTCCCGCTCACCGCCCAAGAAGCACTCAAAGCACAGATCGCGACCCGCCGCACAGGCGCAGGCATCAATGAGCCTGTCCGTTACGCCCGGTGGCGCGAAACACTCTCTCCCGACGAGGTCCTCCTGCGTACAACCGAACGCGCCGCCGCCTTCGCGGCCTTGCCCGGGCCCCTCCAACAGGCCACCATCGCTTCCTGGGAACGCCACCGTGCCCGCTTCGGGCTCCCCGCACCAAGCCGGTCACGCATCCAGCCTCCTGAGCCAGGGCCCCAACCGACCTTTGTGCAACAAGCGCTCCCTGTGCCTGAACTCCTGGCTACCACGGGCGTTTGACGGCTACTGTCCGGCCGTGGGACAGTAGCCGTGTCCCACCGTGGGACACGATGGGAGTGAAACTATGTCGGAGTTCATCAGTTCCGCGGAGGCGTACCGGCTCGCACGCGAACGTGCGAGCGTCGCCGATTCGTTTGAGGCGACCCTGCTGCATATGGCGGTGTATGACGCGCGGGAAGCTGGCATGTCGATCCGAGAGGTGGCGGCCGCGCTGAGCGTCCCCAAGAGCACGGTGGCCCGCCACTGGCGGGATGGTCACCGATGCCCTGAGGTTGTGCCGGTATGGGGGTCGGCGGCTGCATGGGGAGAGGCGCATGCAGCGATCTGGGCGCACAATCCGCGCGAACTTGCTGACGATTGGGTGCCGTTTGAGTGGCGGGATGAAGCGGGGTCTCGTGTCGTCAGGCGTAGGGCGCGCGGAGTGGCCACACTGCGTGAGTGGCCGGTGCAGGCTCCGGCTGCGTGCGCTGGTGGAATCTGTGGGCATTGTGAGAAGTGCAGGGCGCGCCAGGAGCAAGCCGACCAGTAACGAGCGTTGGATGGCGTCAGACCGTGCGGCGATGGCTTGTGACCGGCGTGACCCGCTTGGGTTGTTCAGAGTTCGCTGAGGTGGCGCAGCTGTTCCTGGACGATGCCCCTCCGGTTTCATCACTGGATCACCGGCTCGTGAGGACAGTTGTCTTATCGGGGGAGGTAGTTTCCGTGCCATTCGCCGGGCGCGGGCCGGCGTACCTGTGAAGCGGGAACCCAGCATTGGTAGGTGCTGCCACGGTCATCGGTCCAGGCCACATCGACCTCTTCTTGAGTCCAGAATGTGGCGTACCCGTGGACTTCCAAGGGTCCGCCGTCAACCAGGGGAACCTGGGCGATTACTTCCGGTTCCTGCTTGTATGTGAACCTGTGGACTGTGTGTCCGGTGTGGTCTGGCCGGCGGTCGGCGTGTTCGTACATGGTGCCGTCCATTTGGAAGGCGCGGTCTGTTTCGAACCTGCTCACCATTCAAGGCTAGCCCGGCAACGCGTCGGTGCCCGGGATTCGCGCCACCGCCTTAGCTAGGGCCAAAGACACAGGAGGGTCAGCGGGCTACACCGTTGGGTTTTGTCCTTCTCCCGCTGTGCGCGGGCGAGAGGTTCGGCGTTCCTTGGTCGGTGTCTCGCGGGCTTGGGTTAGTTCATCGCGCAGTTGGTCGATTTGGCGGCGGTAGGTGTCGTGGAGGTCCTTAACGCGTTGGTCCCCATGGACGCGTTCACGTTCGATGTCGGCTCTGGCCGCTTCGCGCTCGGCGGTCAACGTTGCCAGAGTGCCGCGCAGGTCGGCCATCGTCTCTCGTATGTGCTCGACGTCGGCCCGGGCACCCTCAAGCTGTCCCCGCACCTCGCCGGCCGCGGCTTCTGCGCGGCCGGCGCGCGCCTCCTCAGCCTTGGCGCTGCTCTCGGCGGCGCCTGCCTGCTGCTCTGCCTCGGCACGGGCCCGTTCCGCAGCCTCGGCCCGTCGGGTCACTGCGTCACGTTCCTGCTCAACCTGTCTCAGTTGGGCCCGGGTGGATTCCAGGTCACCCCGTAGTTGCTCAGCTTCGGCTTGAGCTTGCTCCCGCTCGGCCGCCGCAGCCACACGGGCATCGGCGAGCTCGGAAGCAAGCTGGCCTTTCTCCTCGCGCTCGGTGGCCAGCTCGGCGTTGGCGCCGGCCAGCGCCTCAGCCAGTTCTTCACTTTGCCGAGTTGCTTCCTCGGCTGCGGCATCGGCTTCGTCCTTCTCGGCGCCAGCCCGGCGCTGAGCCTGCTCGGCACGGGCGGCCCGGGCGTTCGCGGTAGCCACCTGCTCGGCGGCTTCGCTTGCTACTGATTCGATCTGTGCCTCTGCCGCCTCGGGGTCTCCTACGGTGCGCAGCTCCTCGACCAGCGTCGTCAGCTGCTGCCCGAGGTGCTCGATCATCCCGGTCACCTGGCCGGTGATCTCGCTGGCTCGCTGGCGCGCGGTATCCACGGGCCGTGTCTCGGCGGCGCGTGCGGTGTCTTCGCTGAGGCGCTGCCGCGCCCGCCAAGCCGACGCGCGCGTATGGATCGGGTCATCGCAGTACTCCGGCGGCCGGCCGGTGCTGGCTAGGGAAGCCATGACGGGGCGCGGGCACCCCGGAAACCGGCACGTACGCACGTCAACTTCAAAAATGTTCTCGCCCATAGTTTCATCATATCGTCTTTCGTTGCAGAACGTAATACGAAACGAAACGAAATACGAAAAGCACGCGATGGAGCTTGGTCGCGTTCTTGGTTGCAACCAAGATGCGTTCAACTTTGCAACTGGCTACGTTTGGATCTAGTTTCATTCTGGTTGCAAACAAGTTGCATTCAACTTTGCAACTGGCTACGTTTGGATCTAGTTTCAATCTGGTTCTATTCCGAAACGCTGTTTGTTGCGAATAAGAATGGAACGAGTTGGGGCCACCTGATCAACTAGCATGCAACTAAGCGAAACTGCAGCGGACGGAAGGCTCGCACCTCATGATTCTCACCATCGGCTCGCTCAAGGGCGGGTGTTCAAAATCAACGCTAACGGTCAACTTGGCTGCCGAACTGGCACGTCTGGGCAAAAAGGTCACCGTTGTGGACGCGGACCCCATTGCCAGCACGACGAACTGGGTCGCCGACCGCGAGGAGCGTAGTCCGGATCTGCCGGCAGTGATTGGTGTGCAGAAGAAGGGAAACCTGCGCGCCACTCTTCTGGACCTTGAGGCAAGTGCTGACTTTGTCATCGTCGACACAGGCGGTTATGACTCACAGGAGCTGCGTACAGCAGCTACCGCATCCGACCTTTTGATCGTCCCAATGAAAGCATCTCCGCTGGACCTCGACACTTTGCCTAAGTTCGTCAAGGTGGTCGAAGGAATCATGGACTTCAATGCTGAACTCGAAGTCCGTGGACTGTTCACCCAGGCATCCACCCACGCCATGGACAAGCGTCTGGACGAGTCCCGCGACATCCTCAGTGACTACCCCGAGATCCCACTGTTCGACACTACGATCTACCAGCGCAGTTCCTACATGGACGTGATGCCAGTCGGTAGGGGAGTCGTGGAGTGGAGCGATAGTAAGGCCAAGGCCGAAATTCAGGTACTCGTACAGGAGATGATCAACCTTGGCTAACGCACGCCCCACCCCCAATCGCCGCCGGCGTGAAACCAGCCCGGATGAGGAAGCCCGAATCGAAGCTTTCGCCCAGCAGGCAGCGACGCTGCTCCCGGTGCCTGAGGCCGCGCCGGTCCCAGTCGATCCGCCCGCGCCGGTCCCAGTCGCTCCGCCGGCACCGGTCCCAGTCGCGCTGCCGGCGCAAATTCAAACTGCCGCACCCGTTGAGAAGGAACCAAAGAACAAGTCCTACACGTTTCGGATGACGAAGGAAACGTTGGACAAGCTCAGGAGTGCGGCTGCGGCTGAAGACCGGAGTATCCAGTGGGTCTTCGACAAGATCCTCTTGCCGGCCCTCGATAAGTAAGGGTCTGGGGCGGGGTGCGATGAGTTCCGGACTGACCTTGGTTGCACTGTGCATTCATTGTTGTTGCATCGCTGATGACTCGTATTGATCTGCGGCGGACCCTCGCGGTCGTCTGCGCCCAGCGGAAATGTGACGCTCTTCTGAGGCTGGACTAAGTCCAGCGGATGCCGACATCGTGCCTCTGGAACTCGGGGGAGCAAGCAGCACTTCGAACCTCTGGCCCGAAATCCGAACGCCGAGGGCGCTACGCACGTTCAGAACCCGAAGGACGGCATAGAGAATCAACTCAACGCTGCGGTGTGCCAGCACCGGGTCACCCTCACGGCCGCACAGCAGACCATTGCGACCGACTGGACCACGGCCAAAGCAAAACTTGGCCTCTAGTACCCAATAACGGACGAAATTGTCGTTGCCGCGTGGAAGGATGCAGCACAGATCGAGATGTCAGGTGGCACATTTGTGCCACCTGACATACCGAAAGAGACGACCTAGATGGAAGAGGGCGTGAACGATGGTTTGGATTATTGGTGGGGGAGCGGTGGTGCTGCTCCTGGGCTTGATGTGGAACATATTTGTGCACCCGATACGGTTTGGTACCGGCCTGATCAAGCTGGCCCTAGGCGTGGCCGGCATCATATTCCTGTTTGCAGGGATCTTTGCCGGGAACTTCGTTAACGGCTTCCTTGGCGTTCTGCTTCTGGCAGGCGCATCATTCGTGAGCTGGTTCCAGGCAAAGCACATGTGACCCGTTTGGTAGACAGACATGCGAGTGGGCTCGTTGGAGGTGAATAGATCCTCATCGCGCAAGCAAGGAGGAACGCATGGCTATCGCTACAACAGTGAGCATCAAGTACAAGTGCGGACACACCCAGGCAACTGACTTGTCCAAGGTCCCCGCGGGCCGACGTAAGGCCCATGCCTACGGACTGGGGCTGAACCGGATCTGCGGCAGGTGCTTCACAAAGGAAAACGCCGCCGGCCGGGAAACCTGGCTCGCGGAACGGAACGCCCAGGCATTAGCTGAGGCCGAGTCATTCGAGGCAGACCACCAGTTGCCGCCGGTTGAGGGCAGTGAGAAGCAGATTCCGTGGGCGACACGGGTCCGGTACGAGCTTCTTTCCACGGCGCTGCAGGCGTTGACGGTTGACGCGGACGAAACGCTCAGTGCCGAGGACTTTGAGGAACGGATCCTCGTCCCGGCGCGAGCAATCACCCGGGCCAAGTGGTGGATCGACAACGCCGACGCCGACGCCGAGGACGTCGAGGAACTTGTCAGCACGGCTCTTGAGGACGCAGACGATCATGTCGAGACCGAGAACCCGTTCTAGGTCGGCACTCATGCCCGAGAAGGAGGAGCCCGTGAGCATCAAAATCTATTCAAGCCGCGGCTGCACGCAATGCGCCATGACCAAACGCCTCTACGACCGTGACGGCGTGGCCTACGAAACGGTCATGATCGACAACAACGAAACAGCGCAGGCCCGGCTGAAGGCCGCCGGCCACCAGCAACTCCCCGTCGTCGTCACAGACACCGCTACATGGACCGGTTTCCAGCCAGAACGCGTCAAAGCCAGCATCGTAGAGTTCAAAGCCAGCGTCCCTGCCACCTTCACCACGCACGGCCCCGACGTCGCCTGACCCTCAAACCACTAAGGGCCGGCGCAGCGCCCGCTCTGCCGGCCCTTTCCGATGTCCGGTACTGACATGCACGTGGCCGCCCCGGATCGGATTCCTACAGCAAGACTCCGCCTCAGGAAGGGAAACAATGAGCGAGAACCATCAGAATCCACTCACCATGAGTGTCGCCCCACAAGCGAACATCATCGACCGTCACGGCACCTCCATACCGGCCAGGACAGCGTCAGACGCCCATAAAGTTCTCGTCCAGACCGCCAGCCTGCAAGGCGGGTCCATCATGGTCAAGCAGCAGGGCTACAAGGCCTCGGAACCCGCCCTTGGAAACACGATCATCATCCATGCGGACAGATCTGTTGTAGACGAGGTAGAGGATGTCCCTTCCGCTGAGTGGACAGTGAACTACCACTCCTGGATCGTTACGGTCCCCGGACAGAGCTCCTACTTGGTACCGAGCATTGAAACCGCACTCAACGATGCCCAGCTTCTCGCAAACAGCCAGAACCGGGCCGTTGCCGTTCACGTCGCGGACATCAAAACCAGTGGTGGTGCGGAGTTCGAAGAGCTCGTCGAGCCCGTCCGTCAGCCACAGGCGGCGCCGGCAGCTCCCCCCGCCCCGGAGATCAAGGCGGCACGGGCGGATGCCCCTGCAGGCCCGGACGAGTCCGCAGCCATCCGATTCAGCCGCGCGAAGCAGCCGGCACCGACCGGCCCGGCCCAGATCGGCGTCCGCGGCGTGATGAACCGGTCCCTATTCACAAAACTTGGCCCCGGCCAGCGTGAGCAGCAGCTCCGGTCCTGGCGCAACGCGATCCAGCGGGGCCTGGACAGCCACAAGACCATCAGTGAAATGAACATCAAAGGCGGCGTGGGCAAGACCACGACCACGTTCCTGCTTGCCGCCACCATCGGACGGATCCGCGGCGGCAACGTCGTCGCGTGGGACAACAACGAAAACCAGGGCAATCTGGCCGAGCGCGCCGCAACTGCCAACCACGACCGCACCGTAATCGATCTGCTCGACAACATTGACGAAGTCCGCTCCCCCGGCGGTGCCGAACGGCTCGTCAACTACGTCCGGCCCCAGGGCGAGAACAAGTTCCACGTCCTCTCCAGCGCCAACAAGGCCGGTAACCATGCCCGCATCGACCGCGACACCTTCGGCGACGCCCACGCCGCGCTGAGGGAGTTCTACCACCTGACCCTGATCGACACCGGCAACGCCACCAACGCCTCCACCTGGGAAGCAACCGCCGACGCAGCAGACATCCTCGTTATCGTCACGACAAACAAGGAAGACGGCGCCCGCAAAGCATTCGCCACGATCGATGACCTGATCTCCAAGGGCCACAAGGACAAGCTCGCCAACGGAATCGCAATCATCAACCAGCCATCCAACGCCAACGCGGAACGGCTCCAGCGGATCATCGACGGCATGAAGGCCCACGTCCGGGACTGTGTCGTCATCCCATTCGACCCGGCGCTGGACGACGGTGACGAAATCGTCTACGAAGCACTCAACACCAAAACCAAGGAGGCCTATATGAACGCAGCCGCCCTCATCATCGACGGGCTCTGACCACGCAGCACCCAACAAACCGCCGCCGTCCTGCACCCCTTCCGCAGGACGGCGGCTTTATCATTGGTGCAAACAGACCCAAGAGGTAGCCAGCCCGCTTGCCACGGCCAGCCTGTCCAGGTCCGTGAAATATTGCCGCTCACTTTGCCGCTGCCGGACCGCATCCGCTGCCGCTGCCGCTTGCCGCTGCCGCTTGCCGCTGCCGCTTGCCGCTGCCGCTTGCCGCTGCCGCTTGCCGCTGCCGCTTGCCGCTGCCGCTTGCCGCTGCCGCTTGCCGCTGCCGCTTGCCGCTGCCGCTTGCCGCTGCCGCTTGCCGCTGCCGCTTTGCCGCTGCCGCTTGCCGCTGCCGCTTGCCGCTGCCGCTTGCCGCTGCCGCTTGCCGCTGCCGCTTGCCGCTGCCGCTTGCCGCTGCCGCTTGCCGCTGCCGCTTGCCGCTGCCGCTTGCCGCTGCCGCTTGCCGCTGCCGCTTGCCGCTGCCGCTTGCCGCTGCCGCTTGCCGCTGCCGCTTGCCGCTGCCGCTTGCCGCTGCCGCTTGCCGCTGCCGCTTGCCTGGCTCTGGACTTAGTCCGGTGTCCCTTCGGTACACGTCCACCCATCTTGTTGGCTCATGTTGGTGTCCGGCACCGAAGGGTGCCGTTGTGGTCATCTTGGGAGATGGGCTCGCCCATGATGATGGTGGCCCGCTGCGCGGACGGGATTCCTGCTGCGTCGTGGTGGTTGGTTCGGTTGCCCCGCGCCCACCTGTGCACGGCAAAAGCTATTCCTTCGGGCTTTTCCCGCACACAGGTGGACGCCGGGACCCCCTGTGACCGGCTGAACCCAATGCCCGCGGCGCCATTGATTGTTCGGCTCACCGTGGGTGAGCGGGCACCGGGCACATCCTGGATCATGGACGGTCGCCTTCGGGTGCTGTTGGAAGCCCCCGACCGCACTGAACCTGCCAGGACACACTCAAAGGCCACAGAGGGACCAACGGCTCAATACCAGAGCCAGCCCCGACCAGACATCAATACAGCCCCCCAGAGAGAAGCCCAGAGGAGTAGAGCCTCCATAGGAGGCTCAAGGTACGAAAAAGGACTCACACCTCTGGCACCAAGGTGCACTCGGTGGACATTTGTCCACCGATCTCACACACGCCCGGGTACGGTCCCGGCGAATGGGTGGGTATGGAACCAACAGTTTTACCCGTGGGTATCTGCTCAAAATGCCACGGCCGCTTGCCGGAGGCCAGAGACAAACGCAGCCTGTACTGCAGCGACTCGTGCAAGGAAACGGCGATGAAACGTCGGCGCCGGGGCCAGCCGGTGGCTGATCCTGTGTCTGCCGAGACGGCGCTGTCTTTGTCGAAGCGCGTAGGTGAGTTGGAGGAAAAGGTCCGGCAGGCCAGCGTGCTGATGTACCGGGCGCGGGATTCACGGGACAGCTACCGGGCGAAGGTACGGGCGGCGGAAGCGTCCGTCGCGACGGAGCGGCGCCGGGCAGGCGCCGTGGTTGCCGAGCAGGCAGGGAAGACATCCGCGATGCGTGACCAGCTCGTGGATCTGCGCCGGCGGCTTGCCGAGGCAGAGCGCGTGGCCCGTGATCGGGTGCCGGCGGCCGCGGACGAGGGCGTGGTGGCCGGGTTGCGTTCCAGGCTGGCGGACGGCAACACCGCCTATGCGAAATTGATGGCCGTCCACGAACAACTCCGCTCATCGTTTGATCAGGTCTCCGCGCAGGCCCGCGGCCTGCCGGCGGTTCACCGGGCGTGGGACCTGCTCTGCCAAAAGCTCTACCAAAGCACTAAAGGCAAACCGGCCACCGAGGCCGAGCAGCGGATCCTTAGCCAGTGGGTCTCGTGGCGGAACCAGCAACAGCAGGCAAAAGCGAAAGCGGGTCAGAAGTGACGGTCAGTATCGGGCGCATCAACATCGACTACTACCTTGATTCGGCGGCCGCCGGGGACGCGGCCCAGATCGGGACCAGGGATCTCACCGCCTATTACACCGAGACGCAGGCCCCGGCGGGGCGGTGGTTCGGGCGCGGACTCTCCGGCGTCGGCCTGGTGAACGGGCAGCAGGTGCAGAAGTGGGCGGCGAAAAGCATTTATGAAGACTTCAAGCACCCCGGAACGGGCAAGGAGCTCGGTGCCCGCCCCATCTCCAAGACGCCCTCACCGCAAGGTGCGAAGACACCGATCGGCAATGCGGCCAGGAGCGAGCGGGAAGCGGTCGCCGGATTCGACCTGACATTCAGCGTGCCCAAATCCGTAAGCGTGGTGTGGGCGTTGGCGGAACCGAAGCTGCAGGCAGAACTCCACGAAGCGCACCGGCAGGCCGTGGAGGAATGCTTGGACTGGCTCGAGCGGAACGTCATCCAGGCCCGTGCCGGTCACGGCGGTGTCGCCTGGGTGGCCGTGGATGGGGCTATCGCGTCACTGTTTGATCACTGGGATTCCCGTGCCGGAGATCCGCAGCTTCACACCCACGCGGTGATCGCCAACCGGGTCCAGCGAATCAGTGACGGAAAATGGGTCACGCTGGATTCCTACACACTGCACCGGAACATGGTCGCCGTGAGTGAGAAGTACAACAGCATCCTCTTTGACCGGATCTACGGCCGGACCGGTGCCGTGGCCCAGCTGCGCACCGGGATAGCCGGACTGGCAGGAACCGACGCCCAGTCGCTGCTGGAGCAGCTGGGGGAACCCGAGACGGATCCCCGCAACGCGCGGGCCGAGCTCGCCGGTATCCCGGACGGGCTGATCACCGAATTCTCGTCCCGGTCCGTTGAGATCGAAGCCAGAACCGATGAACTGATCGCCCAGTGGATCGAACACCACGGCGGCCGCCCGCCCCAGGCCATGGTGCTGAAACTGCGCCAGGAAGCGACGCTGGCGACACGGACCACGAAAAAGCCCTCGGCCGAATCGTTGCCAGAGAAAATGATCGGCTGGCGCCAGCGGACCGAAGCCGCCGGCTACGCCCCGTCCGAGATCATCCGTGACGCCATCGGCCACGATGTCGCCGTCGTGGCCAACGCGGACATCGCGCCCGATGTTGTGGCGGTACTGGGACGCTTCGCACTCCATGACACCGGGAGCCGGCGCACCACCTTCACCCGGGCGAACCTGATCGCGTCCACGGAGCGGGTACTGCGCGGAGTCAGGATGGGATCGGCGGCCGACCGCGAGAAGCTTGTGGACCGTGTCGTGGAAGCCGCCGCCCTTGAAGCCGTTTCCCTGAGCCCGGAACGGATGGGCACACCGGAGGTGACGGATCCATTCCTGACCGTCCGTGGGCGAAGTGCCTTTGAGCACGAGGAAACCAAGCGTTTCACCACGGCCCAGATCATGGACGATGAGGCGCTCCTGATCTCCCGGACCGGTGCGGAAGCCCCGGCGCTGGACGACGCAGGAACCCGTGCAGCCCTGGGCGCGGCCAGAACCCGCGAGGGCCGCACACTCAGCCCCGACCAGTTAGCAGCAGCCCAGACGGTGCTGACCAGCGGGAAAGCGATCGACGCCATTATCGGCCCGGCAGGGACGGGGAAAACCACGACGATGCGCGCCGTCCGGGAACTCTGGGAGGCCGCCCACGGTGAGGGCACCGTGATCGGCCTGGCTCCTTCGGCGGTCGCGGCCGCGGTGCTCGGGGAGGAGGTCAACGCGGCCACCGACAACGTCGCCAAGTGGTTGTACGAATCCGTCGGCGAGGGCGCCGCCCGCCGCGCCGTACGGGTGGCGGACCTCGAGCGGACCGTTACCCGACTGGGCGCGGCCGAACAGGGCGCGGCCGAACAGGGCGCGGCCGAACAGGGCGCGTCGGCCAGGTCTGGTGCGAAGGACCGGGTCCAGGCGCAGCTTCGCGTCGCACATTCCACACTGGCCAGCCAGTACGCGGAACAGGCCAAGTACCAGATGCGTCCCGGCCAGCTCGTCATCCTTGACGAGGCATCGATGGTCGGCACGGCCGCGGCCGCCGAGCTGGCCCGCCAGGCATCCGCTGCCGGGGCGAAACTCCTCCTCGTCGGTGACCCGGCCCAGCTGGACGCCGTCGAAGCTGGCGGTTTTCTGGGCTGGATGGAACGCAACACCGACGCACCCGTTCTCACCAGTGTGTGGAGGTTCAAAGCCGATTGGGAACAGGCAGCTTCCCTGCGGCTACGCACCGGCGACACCGACGTCCTGGCCACCTACGCCGAACACGGCAGGATCCATGAATGCCGTGAGGGCAGCGCCGCGGACAGGGCCTACCAGGCATGGATGGCAGACACCCGCACCAGCACCTCAGCCAGTCTCCTGATTGCCGGGGACAACGACACCGTCAACGAACTCAACATCCGCGCACAGCTGGACCTCGCCGCCGAAGGCCGCGTCGATCTCGAACACAGCATCCGGCTCAGAAGCGGCATTGCCGGGGTCGGGGATGTGATCCTGGCCCGGCAGAACAACCGGCGCCTGACCGATGACGCCGGACACTTCATCAAGAACGGCACACGCCTGGCGGTCACGAGCATCCACCCGGACGGATCCGTGACGGCGACGAGGACCGACACCGGCGCCGTCGTCGTCCTGGATCCCAGCTATCTGGAAGCCTCTGTTGAACTCGGCTACGCCTGCACCGCCCACCGGTCCCAGGGCGTCACCGTGGACACCGCCCACACCGTCGTCGCCTCCGGGCAGTCCCGGGAACTGTTCTACGTCGCCATGACCCGCGGCCGGCACGGGAACACCTGCTACGTCGATGTCCCGGACCCCGCAGACGAAGACACCCCGGATGAGTGGGGCATGGTCCGCAGGATCATCCCCGCCGATGCCGCAGCGATCCTGCACGGTGTGCTCGGAAACCAGGCACAGGAAATCACCGCCCACGAAGTCCGCGACGCCGAATACGGCCACGCCAACGACTTCGCCCGGCTCGTCTTCGAATACGACTACGTGGCCTCAGCTGAACAGGCCTTCCACGTCCTGGCCTGGCTGGATGAATCCGTCAGCCCCGGGCGAAAGGAAGAGATCATCGCCGACCGGCTGTTCACGGCCCTCATCCATGCCTCGCCCCATGAATGCCTGCCCGCAGGCATAAGCCCTGAAACGGCGTCGGTGCAGGATCTGATCGCGGCCTGCACTGCGGAGGTGGCAGAATCCGCCGGGTCTGCCCGCGACGTCGGGAGCGTCACCACCGGATTCGCCCCGGGTAGCGCCGAAGGCTGGCGTCTGCAGCAGCTGCTGGAAGGCAAGATCACCGCACGTCTGACCCGGCTGGTACCGCCCATCACTGGCGACGACGCACCCGCATGGGTCGATGACCTCCGGAAGACCCATCCTGGCGTCGAAGACCTTCCCCGGCTGGTCCGGGCGGTCACGGCGTGGCGGGAAGTCTCCGGGCAGCAGGACGCGGCGTCGGCATGGGGTGATCCTCCGAAATCAACGGACAAGACCATGTCCGGCTACTACGCCAACGCCAGAAAGCACCGGCCAGCGGGTTCACGCCGGGCGGCGCCCGCCACCGCCGGAACCGTGACCGAAACGGATGTGTGGGCGGATATATCGTTCGCAGCGGATGAGGCCAGGTTCGTCCATGCCGAAGCCGTCCTGGCCCCGCAGGCGTCGGGTCGCCTTCCCCAAGACACCAGCATGGGCAGCTGGCCGGATGCACCCGATCCGGGGCCAACGGAAATTGACCACGCATGGGATCTCTAAGGCATACGCGGTAGTTGCACCACGCTATTGGATGCAACCGAAGCCGCACCGTACGCGGGATTTGAGGTCGACTGGGGATAGCCTTCGGGACGCCAGATTACGCGGAATCCGGGCGAGGGAGCGATGGGCGGCAGAGGCTAGCCACGCTGGGCCTTCCGGTGCGGCGCCGGCCTTCGGCGGGCAGGGGGCGATGATGCTCACGTGGGGCGCGGCGGCGTCGAGCTCCAATTTAGCGGCTCTACGCCTTCCACACCCCCGCCGCGTCGTTGACTGTGACGAACTCGTATTTCTCGGCCGTGGTGCTGCTTCCTTCTGTGTCGCGGGGCGAGTGCTTCGGGCAGTGCGGTGTCAGAAGAGGTGATCCACCGTGACCGGCGCCCGTTGTTCCCGTTGTTTGATTTCGTTCATGAAGTCATCGAGGCCCATCAGCCATTGCTGTTGGGTTTCGGTGAAGCCAGGGCCATGGAGTTGCTTCGGGATCACCAGCTGGAGTCGTTCGGCTCTCATCTCGGCTGTCTGGTCCTCGGAAATGGCCGGTTGAAGCGTCAGCAGGTGCTTGTCTGGGATGCGGTCAGCCTCGTTGAGTACCTGCCGCCACCGGTCTTTCAGGGTCGTCTTGGATCCGAGCATGGTCAGCAACGCGGGCGGGAACCGCGGATCGTCGTAGTCCCGTTTGGAGGGGAAGAGGAAGTCAGGTTCCTTTTTGCCCTCCGTTTTGGCCTTCTTCACGAACCGGACCCCGTGGGCGGTGAACACGGCTGCGATGTGTTCTTCCAGCGACAGCCCGGCACGGGACTTCCTGCGGTTATGCACGGAGAGGGACAGCTTCAGGAATGCGTCGACGTCCACGTTGCCGTCCGGGCCAAGGAAGCCGTTGGAAATGCTTTCGCTTATCCGGTGTTTTTCGAGTGTCCGGAAGAGCCGGTGTTCCATGCCGACCCAGCTCATGAGCGTGCCGTCAGGGTCTGTAACGGGGTCGGCGTCCTTGACCATTGATCGGGCAAAAGCGGCGAAGTGCGGAGTCGATGGCCACAGCTCGCTGTGGAATTTTCGCAGGATTGCCTCCAGCAGCCGGTCATCGCCCAGATCCACCTCGATGCCCAGCAGCGCCAGAAGCTCCTCGCTGGCCATTTCCTCGCGTTCGGGCTGGCGTTCCATGCTGGTGGTGACGAACACCGTCTCGGTGGTGTTCTGGACATCGAAGATCCATTGAAGCTGCCGCAAGATCGTTGAGCCCTGTTTGGCGATCACAAGAATGAGGCTCCCGCCGTCTTCCTTGGCGAGGAACATCGTGTCACCGGCGTTGGCCCGGTAAATGATGTGCTCTGCTGCGGAGAGGTACAGCAGCCGGTACTCCGGACCGCGCGTCTCCTTCTTCTCGCGGCTGTCGTACCACGTCAGCGACGTTTCGAACAGCTCCGGCATTTCCTCCAGATCATCATCGAGGTATGCCATCTTCGTCGGTAAGTGCATCTTTCCGACGGGAGTGCCCAGCAGGTCCCGGAAAGCTTTGCTTCCGTTGAACTCGTGCTGGTTCGATGTCAGTTTGTTGACGTCAACGTCAGCCAGGACTTTGGTTGCGAAGCCCTGGAAATAGTCCCCAATCCGGATCATGGCTTAGGCGGCCGCGTCCGCCATGGCGGGCGTTTCCTGCAGCACCGCTTCGGCGGCTTCTGCTACTTCCTTTTCCGCCGCGATCGTTGCCTTGACCTGCAGCAGGTGCGGCTTCATGATGCGGGCTACCTCCTGGAATACCGGCATGACGACGCTGTTGCCGAACTGACGGTACGCCTGGGTATCGCTGACCGGGATGACAAAGCTGTCGTCAAAACCCATGAGGCGGGCACATTCGCGCGGCGTGAGCCTGCGCGGACGCTGCCCGGGCTGTTCGACCAGGATCTCTGATCCGTCCTTGTGGTACCGGGCCGACAGCGTGCGGGTCCGGCCCTCAGCGTTGACCAGCCCGAAACCAAAACCGTTACCGGCGGCTTTGTGCTTCTTGGCGTAGTTCTGCAGGTATGTCCACAGGTTCTCGGTGAGAGTGAACTTGTCGTTGACCTTCTTCTGTTCGTGGTCGAAGTACTTATCCCCGTCGTGGGCGAGGACCGGTTCCGTTCCGTCGGTGCGGTGGAGAATATCGCCGAGCTTGTGGCTGGTTTTCTCCGGCAGCACGAGGTCCTCCCACGTGAAGTCCGTCTTCCGGGCGAAGCCGACGATGATGATCCGCTCACGATGCTGGGGCGTGAAGTGCCCGCCGTCGATGACCTTCTCGTGGACGTCGTAGCCGAGCTCTTCCCGCAAAACCTGCATGATGATTTTGAAGGTGTTGCCCTTGTCATGGCTCTTGAGGTTCTTCACATTCTCCAGAACGAATGCCGCCGGCTGGGTGGTCTTGATGATCTCCTTGATTTCGAAGAACAGGGTGCCTTGGGTCGGGTCGTCGAAGCCGTGCGGGCGCCCGAGCGAGTTCTTCTTGCTCACTCCTGCGATGGAGAACGGCTGGCACGGGAAACCTCCAAGGAGGACGTCGTGGACCGGGACGTTGTTCTGCTGCCCGACAATGTCGCCGATGAACTGGTGTCCGCTGCCGAAGTTCACGGTGTAGGTCTTCTTCGAGAACGCGTTCCATTCCGAGGTGAATACGCAGTCGCCGCCATGCTTCTCGAAGCCTTGACGGATCCCGCCGATTCCGGCGAACAGGTCGATGAAGGTAAACTCGGGATCTTCATGCTTCTGGATGGACCGTGGTGTTAACAGTGACTCCAGAGCGGCCCCGACGAAGGTCTTCGGAGTGTATTCTCCCGCCGACCAGCGGCTCACGGTCCGCGTGTCCACTCCGAGTGCTGAAGCCAGTTCGGCCTTGGTGAAGCGCTCCAGCGCCTGGGTCAAAAGGCCGGTAACCTGCTCCGGTGAATGTGTCGTCATCGTGACATCCTGTCATCTTTTTGACCCAGCTCCGGGCGGCGCGCCGTATACGGGAAGTGAACGTCCATCTTGGCGGGTAGCTACGACAGTGACGGTCCGTCGTGGGGATTGTGAGCTAATTCGAGGACGGGGCCGGCTTGTTCCGGGGCCGCCACCAACTCGGCACCAGCGGCTAGTTGCAAGAAATGTTTGTCCGGGGCAACGGTGAGCTTCCCCAGCTGCCCGTGTTCGTTTCTCACACGCAGGTGGACGTCGTCGCCGCTACGAAGGACTCGCTCCACTTTCGCGACCGCTCCGGCGTCGTTGACGATCAGTGAGCCTTTCTTCAACCCGAGAACGCTGACCCGTGTGGCCTCCGGACGTTCGGTCCTGACCTCTGCCTTAACCGCCGTCGGAGGTTGCTCTGGGTCCAGCGGCAGGGACGGAAGGACGGCACGCCCTGTTGCAAGGTCTTCAAAGTACCCGGTGCCTTTGCGCAGCTCACCGCCTGAGATATAGGCAAGCTCTGCGCTTGCAATCGGACTGCTTCTCCAGTTCTCGTAGTTCGCCCACACCTTCATCTCAGTCTTGATCCACGCCAAGTTCACGTTTTCGCTGTGCATGACAGCACCGACGGGGAGTTGGTCAAGTTCTTGCTCCGCCCACAGGTGTGCGCCCGAGGGACGCTCCCCCACTCCGGCCAGTGCTCCGCGCATTGCGCCCACGCGTGCGCTGGCCGGGCCGAGAAGGGTTTCGTTTTCCTCGGATGTGAGCTCCGGTGTGACCTCCAGCCACGTGAATCCGCTTCCGAGCTCATGGCACCGGCTGCCGTTGATTTCTTTTGTCCGGCAGTCGGCGCGGTAGCCCTCTTCCGGGTTAATCTCTTGCCAGACGTCTCGGGCGGCATCGTAGTCGTACTGCGTAGTTTCACCGGCGGCGATTTGGTGCGCGGCGAGCCGGATGCATTCCTCCTGTCCAAAATAAGGCTTCGCCCAGCCATTCCAACGGTTCTCGTCAATGAACGCTGCGTTGAAATTATTTGCCGGATCTTGGCTGTCATCCCACGTCACCAATGTCTCCGGCGTCAGAGGAGGTTCCGCGGACACGGCGTCCCAGTCAGTACCCCCTGAACCGTTGCTCTCCGGGTTCGCGCGCTGTTCCCCACGCTCGAGGACGTCCCAGAGTGTGGGATCGGGTGGTGTGCCGGGGAGAACCCATGCCTTGGCGTTGGAGAGTTCAATGGCGGCATCGACGAGGAGTTGCTGTTCCCCATCATCTGTTGCCAGGGCGACAAGGACTTGGCGATCCGGTGCCGGGTACAAACCTTGGATCGTGCCCATGAGTGTTTGCCTGACCGGGTCAACCAGCCCATAGGGTGAACGCCTGACACCGGTGATGAGGACATTCCCGCCGGGCAGGTTCCACCTGTCACTGAGGTCAAGTAACTGCAACCGTGGTGCAGGCACCACGGGGATTTCAAGGCCTGGTGCGGGTGGCTCGATCATGATGATCTGCTGCTCGTTCGGGACAATCAACCAGTCCGTCGAGCTTCCATGATCGACGTGGATCATCGTTGAGCCGGTGAAGTATGCGTAGGAGCGCCCCAGGAGGCGGACCTCGCCGTAGATGCTTGTCCTGTACTTTTCGTCTGTGACGAGATCGTACGGACTTCCCTCGACGTCTATCACGGCGCCGAGCGGCACGTCCTCGATGTGGTTGAAGCTCACTTCTGCTGCCATGGTTATCGGCCTCTCTCGTTGACTGGCGCTGTTGTTAAACAGTTCGGCCCGGCTGCGGCGGACGATGTGTCCGCCGCCGCCGGGCCGAATAGTGGAATCAGAGGAATGGTCCCGCCTCGGGGGCCGGGCCGATCACAGGGATCACCTCGGGCGCCGCGGTTTCCGCTTCAGGCTTCGGTTTTTCGACGATGAAGGGCCGATCCTTCTCTGCCTTGATGACGCCCTTTTCGCCGCTGCCGGTCGTGACCATGACCTCCGTCAGTTCGCCCGCCGGCCGCGTGGCCACGACCGTCGCACGTTCTCCGCTGGCGTTGACCAGAATGTCTCCGGGGCTGAGCTGCGCCGCGCTCACCGACCGCTTGGCCTCGTCCACCGGCGGAACCCAGCCTTGTGTGGTGCCGCTGACCATGGTGGTGACTTCGGGCAGGTACCCGCCGGGCCCTTGCCGGAGCGTTACAGGGCCCCTCCTGGTGTCGATCGTGAGGTCATAGTCCGTGTCGTTGACCCTGACTATGGCCGCGAGGGTGCCGCTGGCGCTGACGATCTCTTCGATGCGCGTGTTCACCGTTGAGCTCCGGATGCCGGTGGCGGCGACCTTCTCGCCTGTAGTGACGTCCCGCAGCGTGTCCCGGCGGAAGCGCGGAGGCGCAAAATGTGTCTCGTGCACCGGTTCGGTGGCGATCACCGGGACCCTTTCCATGGCGGTGGCTTCCACCCACAGCCGGTCCGTGCCCCGGTCCAGCAGCAGGTACTGCACTGACTGCACGGGTCCGGGTTCCACGGCGAGGACGAGGGCGTCATCGAAGCGTTCCCGCTGGAAGGACTGGAGGGCCTCCAGCGTGAGGGCCTTTCCGCTGACGCTGATCCGCTGCCCGGGTTCAACCTCGCAGACCCTCCTGCCGGCGATCCTGTCCAGGGTCACGGACACCTCGTCCGGTAATGACGGAGCCGTCTCGGGGCTGTCCATCACTTCCAGTGCCCCGGATTCGCCGCTGATCTCG